>JBFIJJ010000085.1:0-11022 GCA_041600795.1 Methylophagaceae bacterium
GAATAACTTGTCGAGCAACCGTCGTGACTAAAGTAATTAAATCATTTTCGATAAGCTGGTCTAAATCTAACAATGGTGTGTTCAGTTTCGACAATACTTGATTTAGATTACTTACATGCTGTTCTATTTCGGTTTGGCCAGCTTGAATACCCGCCTGATAACCTGCTGTTTTACCTTCCTCAAAGCCAACTTTATATCCCTCTTCTTGAGCCTCTTTTTGCATAGACTCAATGGCTTCAACTGTCAAAAACTGATTCGGATCGTGTTCCACATCGGTAACTGAAACAACATGAGGAGCCTGCCAACGTTGATATTTGGCTAATTCTTCTGCAGTAACTTCATCTGCCTGCTCAGTGATCAACTCATCAGAGGAATTCATCTCCACTGCCTCCACCTAGCATAATTTCACCTTTATCAGACAATGCACGAGCTGCTGATAAGATGGCTTTTTGTGCTGCTTCAACATCACTAACTCGAACTGGTCCCATTGCCTCAAGATCATCACGCATCATTTCAGCTGCACGTTGTGACATGTTCTTCAAGAATTTTTCTTTTAATGTTTCATCAGCACCTTTTAATGCTAATTGTAACTGATCGGTTTGAATTTCTCGCATTAATGTTTGGAAACCACGATCATCTAGGTCAATTAAATTGTCAAAGACAAACATGAGATCTTCAATGTTCTGCCCAAGATCAGGTTCTGTTTCTTTAATTTTTTCCATGATGGCAGCACTGAGTGAACCTTCAACAAAGTTGAGTATATCCGCAGCTGTTTTTAAACCGCCCACTGTTGCTGATTGGCTCCCTGCGTTACCACTAAATTGTTTTTCTAAAATTTCATTAAGTTCACTTAAAGCAGATGGCTGCACCCCATCTAAAGTCGAAATTCGTAGCAAAATATTAGCTTGATCTCGTTCAGGAAACATACTCAGAACTTGAGCTGATTGGTCCGGATCAAGAAATGAGCACACAATCGCAATAATTTGAGGATGTTCTAACTTGATGACTTCATAGATGCCACGGGCATCCATCCATTTCAACTGTTCTAGCCCTGTGGTGTTTCCACCAGACAAAATACGATCTAATACGCTACTGGCCTTATCTTCACCTAATGCATTTACTAACATGCTACGAACATAGTCATGCGACCCAATCCCTAGGCCAGTCTGTTCTTCTACAGTTGCAATAAAACTATCTAATACACCTTGAACTTCTTCACGTGACACATTTGTGAGCATAGCCATGGCTTGGCCCACTCTCTGAACCTCTTTTGGGTTCATATGTTTCAATACTGCTGCTGCTTCAGCTTCGCCAATTGAGCGTAAAAACACTGCTGCTTTTTCAGTACCCGTCAATGTTCTAGCTTGTTCTGCCATCTGAATTAACTCTCAGTCCAATTTTTCATAACTTGGGCAACTAATGCGGGATCTTGCTGCACAAGACTACGTACATTATCGACGGTGGCTTCAACATTTTTTGAGCCTGTCGTTATCTGCTCAATATTCTTTGCTGCTGGAGCACCAGCGCCCATTGCTAACGCTTGTTCAGGCGTCATACCAGTATTACCACCAGCTTGGCTAGACCCTGCCGGAACTTTGTTCAGATCTTTAAAGGCAGGTCGAATCACACCAAATACTAAGAATAATACCAGTAAACCACCCAATACTTGTTTTGCAATTGTCCAAACCCATGGCTGTTCCCAAATTGCAGGTTCAGGTAACGGTTCTGCTGTTGCCGGTACTACAAACGGTGCATTAACAATATTTAAGCTATCTCCACGCGCTTTACTAAAGCCAATTGCATCCATAATCAGTGCGTTAATTCGTGTCATTTCAGCTTCACTTAACGGTGTAGATTCGACACTACCATCGTCGTTAATGGTACGACGTTCATCAACCAATACAGCAACACTCAATTTTCTTACTGCTCCTGGCGCAACACGAGTATGACTGATAGTCCTATCTACCTCAAAGTTACGAGTACTCTGTTTGCTAGTACTTCCTGGAGCACTGCTAGTACCAGAGCTTGTACCGTCAGTTGCAGTGGTAGTTTCAGGAGCAACACCACCACCAGGAGGTTGATTAGATAATGCACCCGGCACGCCCATTGCACCAGCAAGACCAACACGATTTTCTTCTTGAATTTGTTCACTCCGAATTACGGCGGTATCAGGATTATAACTTTCGTTAGTTTGCTCAGTGACGGTAAAGTCAACTTCAGCAACAACTTGTGCTCTAACACCATCCAATCCAACAATCGGCGACAAAATATCTTCAATTCGACGAATATAGGCCTGCTCTAACTTTTGAGTATATTGTAATTGCGTGTCACTCATCGCAATACCCATATCACGATCAGACTGAGTTAATAATCTGCCTTTTTGATCAACCACTGTCACATTAGTGCTCGACATATCTGGAACACTCGATGCAACCATATGTGTAATGGCCTCAACTTGACCGCGTTCTAAGTTTCTACCGGCATAAAGGTTAACTACCACCGACGCTGTAGGCGGTTTACGGTCACGAATAAAAACAGATTGTTTGGGTGTTGCCAAGTGCACACGAGCACTTCTGACATTGTACATTTCGGATATTGAACGTGAGAGCTCTTCTTCCATTGCGCGTTGATAGCGGGCACGTTCAACAAACTGGCTAGTACCAAATCCTTGATCTTCGTTCAACATTTCCATGCCTTGAGCACTACTGCGAGGCAATCCTTCTGCAGCTAATCGTAGACGTAACGATTGTAGTTCTGATGCTGGCACCAAGACTGCACCTGAATTAGGATCGAGTTTGTAATCAATATTTGATTGTTGAAGCACAGCTACAACTTCCGCTGATTCTTTGGCCTGCATGCCACTGAATAAAACTTGATAACTCGGTGTTTGTGACCACATTAGTACATAACCACCTAATGCAATACTGGCTGCAATAGCTAATAGAAAACCAATTTGCTTCATCACAGGTTGTCGAGACACATTTGATTGCATCGCACCTAATGCATTAGTGGGCATGGCCATCGCAGAATTTGTTGCTGGTACATTTTCCATAGTTTTGCTCTATATTCTAGTTATGTGACATTAACGTTCAGGGTTTTAAACACTCATCCGCATAACTTCTTCATATGCTTTGACTAATTTATTTCTAACTTGCAGGGTTGCTTCAAATGCAACTGACGCTTTTTGAGACGCAATCATGGTATCGGCAAGACTGACATTGGGATCACCCATTTCAAAGGCTGTTTTTAATTTGCCAGAAGCCTGCTGGGTTTCGTTTACTTGATCAACAGCAGTTTTCAGCAGACTAGTAAAATCAACACTATTGCCAGTCTCATTTGTTTGTAAGCTTGCTAATGGTTGCTGCATCGCTTGTGATTGAGCAGCTCGCATTTGTGTTAATAATTGATTAGGGTCAATGGCATTAATCATGAGTATTCTCCATTAGAAAGACTATACGTTAGCTTATGCAGACTTCTTGCCAATCTTTTCAGGAATGGCTATACCCTCTTCTCTAAAGCGTGACAATT
This sequence comes from Methylophagaceae bacterium, assembly GCA_041600795.1. Taxonomy (GTDB): domain Bacteria; phylum Pseudomonadota; class Gammaproteobacteria; order Nitrosococcales; family Methylophagaceae. The sequence goes on from JBFIJJ010000085.1 coordinate 3,529, forward strand.
TATAGCGTAATGTCCGTTCACTGATACCTAATTCTTTGGCAGTAATCCTTCTATTTCCGTTATTTAGCGCTAATGCATCAAGAATATGACGCTGCTCATGACTACGTAAATCATCACCTAAATTAATTACTGCACGTGAAGAATCAGGATCAAGATCGCTATCAACCGCGTTGCTCATACTCTCAAACGCCAAATCTTTGGCAGAAATAATGTCGCCACTTTGTAGAATAAGGGAACGTTGCAAGACATTATCTAATTCTCGAACGTTACCCTGCCATAAATGGCTCATTAACTTTTCTTGGGCACTACTATTAAATTTAGGAGCAACTCGTCCAGACTGCAAACTATGTCTGCGAATGATTTGTTCTGCCAATGGCACAATATCATCTATGCGTTCACGTAATGGTAGTAGCTGCAATGGAAAAACATTGAGACGATAAAATAAATCTTCTCTAAATCGACCTGCCTCAACTTCTGTACGTAATAATCTATTGGTTGTAGCTAACACACGCACATCAAGTGACATTGTCTTACGTCCACCAATTCGCTCTACTTCACGCTCTTGTAATACACGCAGTAATTTCGCCTGTAAGCTTAAATCCATTTCAGATATTTCATCTAGCAAAATGGTACCTTGCTGGGCTTGTTCAAATTTGCCGGCATAGGCTTGACTTGCCCCGGTAAACGCTCCCTTTTCATAACCAAACAAGGTTGCTTCTAACATGTTTTCTGGAATAGCTGCACAATTTATAGCAACAAATGGATTTGTATTTCGTGGCGAGTTGTTATGTAAGAATCGCGCTAAGACTTCTTTACCTGTACCACTTTCACCACTGATTAAAACCGTTGCATCGGTGTCGGCTACACGTCGCGCTAACGCCAATAGATCACGTGATGATTTATCAACGGCAACCATATCTTCAACAATGGTGGTACGCACATAACGTTGTACCCGGTCTAACAAATCATCCGCTTCAAATGGTTTGATCAAATAGTCACTGGCACCTTCATGCATGGCATCAACTGCACCTTGCACAGTACCAAATGCTGTCATTATCAATACTGGTAAATCGGGTAATAATGCTTTAGCTTTTTTCAATAACGTGTGACCATCCATGGGTCGCATTTGGAGATCACTTAATAATAAGCCGACTTTTTCATTGGCTAATTTATCGAGTGCACTTTGCCCTTGGTCAGTTGATGATACCTTATAACCAGCAAGCTCCAAGGTATCACATAATGCACCTCGCAAATCATTATCATCTTCTACCACTAAGATAGTTGCTTGATCCATTGTTGTACTCCTATTGCTTCTGTATTTTAAGCGTAAAATTTTCAACCGACTGATACATCGGTAAACGTAAGGAAAATGTACTTCCCTCACCTTCATCACTAGCAAACCATAAGGTGCCACGATGAGCGGTGACGATTGATTGCACCACTGCTAACCCCAAACCTGTGCCTGATGATCGCGTAGTGTAAAAAGGTTTTAATATCTTTGCTTGTTCATGTTCTGGAATGCCAACACCATTGTCCTCGACACTGATTTCTATGCAATCAGCACCACGTTCATCTTCAACATGTTCAGCATAAAGTGTTATCTCACCGTCTATTTCGCAGGCAAGGCGAGCATTATTAACTAGATTATTAATTGCACTTGTTAATGCATCTTTACTGCCATAAATATAGCCATCTTCAACCAAGTTATAGAGTTGGAAACTGAAATTGTCAGAGTCGGCTTGACTATAGAACTGCTGTTCCACCGCACTAAATATCTCTTTAACCGATACAGGTTCAGTCTTCGCCATATCCCCTCGTGAAAATGCCAGCATATCTTTCACCAAGCGTTCCATATGACTAATGCTTGAATGCAATTTCTGAGCAAAGCGTAGCTGTGTTTTGTTGTCAGTATCCTGCTTTAATAACGGTGCAATATAGAGTAAGGCTGATGATAATGGTGTACGAATTTGATGGGCTAATCGGGCAGCCATTTCACCCATCGCGGACAATCGTTGTAAGTGAGAGACCTTTAATTGCAGTTGACGCGTTTCCGTCACATCATGCAGTAATACAATCTGACCTGGCTCACCATCAAGTGGACTAGTCGAAATATGCACCAAGCGACCATCTTTCAAAGCAACATCATGGCTCTCGCTCGTTGTTGTCGAGAACGCACGCAAGATGACATTAGCCCAAAGCTCACCTTCTAATGGCTCACCTAATAGATTTATAGCAGCCAGATTGTGCTGCTGAATATAACCATTGCCATCTAAAACAACCACGCCACCAGGTAAGACCTCTAGTAAACGGACCATACGGTTAGCCAGACGTGTTGCTTTTTCGGCTTGTTGTTGCTGTTCGTTACGACTACGTAGCAATTCAGTGGTCAAATGCATGGTGCCACTGTCTAAGGTCCAATCTAAATTGACTTCTTTTATAAATGAAGGTGAGATCGCAGCCTTAGTACTGTTTGCACCTGTATTAGGTTTCGTCAGCGTTTTAGGACTCATGTGTCACTCCAAAATCAAATAGTATTATCTATTCGCGTAGGAGCAAGAATCATGCCTTGTGTATTTGTTTATTTAAATTCAACTACTTACATTAATAATTTTATATTTTGTCAAGCCTTTGACAGACAGTGGAATTTATTCACCTTCTCGCTGAATGCCGTACTTTCTCATCTTTTCTACTAGTGTCGTTCGACGCATTTTTAAGCGGTTTGCAGCATGGGCAACAACGCCAGTAGCTTCGTCCAGCGCTTGCTTGATTAATAAGTATTCCAAATTAGCTAAGTGTTCTTTTAAATCCAAACCTTCTTCTGGTAGTTCATCAATAGATGCATGAGCATCACCTGAATTTAGCTTAGCCGGCTCTGATGAAGGCAGCGCTTGTGGTGTGGGCTGGGGCGGTTCGATTCGAGTTTGTTCAATCGCCATGGTCACAAACTCAGGTAAGTCATCACCTTCAACCTGAAATTTTGCTGGTAAATCGTCATAGTCAACAGTGCCGTATGGGTACAGTATTACTAATCGCTCAATAACATTGGCCAATTCACGGACATTACCTGGCCATGGATAACGACATAAAGAGCCAATCGCTTTTGGCGTTAATCTGACTGTACCTCTATTTTCATGTTCAATTCGGGTAATCAGTTCGTTAATTAATAAGGGAATGTCTTCAGGTCGTTCACGCAAAGCCGGCATTTCAATAGGAAATACATTCAAACGATAAAATAAATCTTCTCTAAAACGGCCATCTGAAATGTGATCTTCAAGGTTACGATGCGTTGCTGCGAGAACACGTACATTTGCCACCATGGTTTTATTACTACCGATACGCTCATAGGTACGTTCTTGTAACACACGTAGTAATTTAACTTGCATTGGCAACGGCATATCACCAATTTCATCTAAAAAAAGTGTGCCGCCTTCAGCCATTTCAAAACGACCTTTGCGTGCAGTTATCGCACCGGTAAATGAGCCTTTTTCATGACCAAATAATTCACTTTCAAGTAACTCTGCTGGTATAGCACCGCAATTAACCGGTACAAAAGGTTTCGTTCTTCGAGATGAATAATGATGCAGATTACGCGCTACAACCTCTTTACCTGTACCCGATTCGCCAAGAATAAGTACATTTGCTTCTGAATCTGATACCTGATCAATCATTTGTTGAACAGCTTTCATAGCTCGACTATTACCAACTAAACTGCGTATTTCAGATTGTCCCTGTTCTCGAGTTTCATGCTGTCCCCGATAAACGGTAGCTTGTTGTAAGGCATTACTTAACTGGGGATATTTAACAGGGATCCTTAATGAACCTAAGGTACCTGGAAACTCGGTTACTTCTGAATCTACCAATTCTAATGTAAATACTGGCACCCGAGCTTCATGATTAACTAATTCCCGGAGTAATTGCTTAGTTTGGTACTTATCGCCAGCATCACCCACTATAGCCATAACGATGTCAGATAAGTCACCCGCATCGTCGAACCAAAGGTCAGGATCTTGCACAATAATAGGCTGGCAGTTAATAAACTCTATCAGGGTGGATAATAGCGCGCGCCGTTCTTGATCAATATCGATTAGTAATACATTGTTCGCACTCATCGTGCACTCCAGAAACTTAAAGTTACATCGAAATAATCAATGCAGGCCATTCAGAAAACTGAAGTTAACCATTTTACACGGGGATTGTCAAAATAATGACGGTAGAGAATTATTAGGATTTAGATTTATCTATTCAAGCCAGCGCCATAAGCTTGCGTGGCTTTTTTATTTTTATTAAAACTTTTAATTTGTTCTAATAAGGCATGCTTCTGGGTCTCACAGATAGAAGTTATCTTGCTGTTAACAGCATTAATATCTGAAAGTAAAATTTTAATCTCTTCATCATCTTCAATGATGCTTTGATTCAAAGGAAAGACCAGTTCAATTTGAACAAGTCTCTCCTTCTCCAGCGCGGCTAATTGCTCCCAAAGTTCTTGCTGAGCTTTCTCAAGCATTAACTCTGAAATAGCATTAATGTTCTTTAATGCGGCTACTAAGTTAGAAAAAGTTGCCATTTTGATTACTTAATGAAACTCTGCTGGGATATCATCCCAACCAGATTTGATCTCCAATAATAATTTTGAAACTTCATCAAGGCCTTCGATATCATTGTTAAGATGTACCTCTAGAAGCCTACGTCCCATATATTCATATAGTGCTTCAAGATTAGCCGCTATTTCACCACCATTTTCATGATCTAAACTAGATCGCAATCCTTCGATAATGTTGATAGCCCAGGTGATTTGACGACTCTTCTCTGCCACATCATTACGTTGGATACACCCCTTTGCTGTAGCTATCTTAGATAAAGCGCCATCCATTAACATTTGAATAATCCGATATGGCGACGCATAATCTAGCTCTGATGCGACTGCATTCCTACCATAACCTTCTAATGCTGTTTTATTAACCATTGCTTGCATCATCCTCAAGACCCTATTATTTATTATTTAGTGCAGCTAACGATTGAGTCAAGTAATCGCCTGTAGATTGTAAGCTACTTACCAATGTATCAAGAGCCGAATATTGGGCTCTTAGTCTTGTTTCAATCGTTACAAGACGAGCTTCCATTCGATCTTTTTGATCATCTATACGATTATTTCGTTCTTTTAAACCTTCTTCTCTAGCATCAAGCAGCCCGTCACTTTCTAATAAGCCACTAGCATAAGCATCTAGTCGATATGCAAATCCTTCATTTTCTGCCGCAAATAAATTTGCAAATGATTGAAAATCTGTACTCAAAATCGACTCTAATTTGGTGCTATCTATCGACATTTTGCCTAATTTGTCGATTGTGACGCCCGCCTCGATCAGATAAGTCTGATTTGAACCAGTAATTGCAGTGCCTGAGTTGAGAATATCAGAAAGTTGGCGCTCGATACTTAATAAGGTGCTATCCGCTTCTAATTGACCACTACGTTGGGTTTTGATTTCATCTTTTAATGCATTATAAGCATCAGCAAACTTTTGTACTGACTCAGTGATTTTCTCATCATCACGTACAACTGTCAGAGTTGATGAGCCAATCGCTTTTGCCTCAATAGTAATGCCGTCTAATGCTCCCGTAATCGTATTACTACTATTAGTAACCGTAAAGCCATCGATCTTAACGCTACTATCTAACGCAGTTGTTATCGCAGCACGATGAACCACACCTCCAGCAACATCGTATGCTAGTGATGATAATCCTGCATCATCGGTATCAACACCATCGGTATCACCTGAGACGGTAATTTTTAAAGCATTCGCAAGGCCTGTATCATCCGAAGAAAATACCAGATGAGCACCAGTATCATCTGTCACGACAGTAGCAGTCACACCTGTGTTATCAGATGCAGTATTAATGGCATCACGAATACCTGCAACGGTATTGTTGGTGCCATCAATGACTACATTAAAACTTTCTGATCCAACTGAAATCGATAATGTACCTTCACCTACAGTCGTTGCCGTATCGGTAAATGCTTTTGTGGCTATTTTATCGCGTTCAGCAATAGCCAGAACCTCAACTGAATAACTACCTGCAGCAGCTGAACTACTTGCTGTTCCGGTAAAAAAAGATTCATTACCTGATGTTGTCGTAAACACTTGGAAACTAGATAGGCTACTTAAACTGGCCATAGCGGTCTGGAAATCAGATATCTTGCTTTTTAAAGACCCGTAAGCGCTAATTTGGGCATTGATAATAGTTTGCTTTTCAGACAACGCGTCAATGGGCTGACGCTCAATAGCCATTAATTGAGATACGATGCTATTAACATCTAAACCTGAACCTATACCTGCCGCTGTAATTGTAGCCATTTTAAACCTCCTGCTTTCATTAGAAATAAAAGCAGCAAATATCAGACCAAGTTATGCTTTGGTCTCAATGAGCATCCCACGATACTCTGCTATTGTTCCACGAATTTCCAACACTTCTTTTGATGGAATTTGTCTTACCACTTCTTCAGTCTCAGCATCAATCACAGTGATAACTGTATCGCCACTTCGATCATCAACTTTAAACTGTAATTGACGATTTAGGTTTTGCATGTAGTCGTTTAGTTGCGCGACTTTTTCTTGCAAGTTATCAGAGTCACTTTGAGTTAATGCACTAGCGCTTGACGCGGCACGATCCTCTTGCTTTGCCACTTCACTTTGAATAAGTGATGTTGCAGAAACAACTTCAGCAGAATACTCAACTTTTGAGTTCTGCTGTTGATTATTGGTCGCTAAAGCGGGTTGCGTTAGACGTGTTTGAATATTTAATTCATCAGCCATTTTACTACCCTCCCTCTCATACTTAATCTGTCTCTGGAATTATAAGCTGGGTATCTTGGAGATTTCTCTCCAAGATACCACCTTTTGCTTATTATCCCAATAGACTCAATGCTGATTGAGGAAGTGCATTTGCTTGAGCAAGTACAGACACACCAGCTTGTTGTAGAATTTGAGATCTTGTTAAGTTAGCTGTTTCCGCAGCGAAGTCAGCATCTAAAATACGACTACGTGCAGCAGTGATGTTCTCAGCATAGTTAGACAAGTTAGAAATAACCGCTTCAAATCTATTTTGAACCGCACCGAATGTAGCACGTGCTTTACTGATATTATCAATATCGGTTGTTAATGAAGTCAAAGCTGATGCTGCACCAGTTGATGTTGAAACAACAGCAGTTGTAGGAGCAGTCAAAGTATTACTAATAGTTACAGTATCACCATTAGCAGCACCTACTTGAATTGTAATGCTAAGTGAAGAGCCTAATAATGCTGTACCGTTAAATTTGGTAGAACTGATGATACGTGTATTTTCTGCTTCAAGCTGGGTTACCTCAGCTTGTAAACCAGTACGGTCAGTAATAGTACCATTGGCTGATTGCACCGCAATTTCACGAATACGTTGTAAGTTGTTAGCAATTTCACCTAACGCACCTTCAGCTGTTTGAGCTAAAGAGATACCGTCAGCAGA
>JBFIJJ010000086.1:0-10615 GCA_041600795.1 Methylophagaceae bacterium
ATAATCACCCCGCAAGTATTGTGATTATTGATTTAGATAATTTCAAAAATTTGAATGATACCTACGGACATGAAATTGGAGATGTGGCATTAAAAAATGTTGCTCATAGGCTAAGTCAGCATATACGTTCTGGTGACATAGCTGCCCGTTGGGGTGGTGAAGAGTTTTTACTTTTTTTACCTGAAACATCACTTGAAGAAGCTTTTCATCTCGCCGAACGCCTTCGCTTGAGCATTGCACAAGATTCGATTGAATCAGAGCTAGGTGAAGTTTTAGTTACCGCTAGTATTGGCATTGCTCAGAGAACAAGACATCATATGATGATCGAACCATTGGTTGATAACGCTGATAAAGCCTTATATGAAGCCAAGCGATTAGGTAAAAATTGCTCTGTTATATTTGAAAATATATCAACACTGTCGGAAGTAAAACAAGTAAGCGCTTAGCTAACTGCCTTGCTCAGAATATAAATCTAGTAGATTATATTCCGGTCAGTTTTTCAACTAATGTAATCACTATTTCAACCCCAATTAGAATGATAATGATCCATTCTAGGTTTGAGGAATGATTATGTTTCTGCTCATCATCTAACATATCAAGCAACAGATGAATGGTATCCAACTTCTTCGATAGGATAGTGGTGCGTTGGTTTAGTTCAAGGTAATTTGCCATTTGACTATATAAGGATTGATATTCAGGGTGTTCCCAAAAAAATTCTGGAATATCCAGTAAGTCAAACTTAAGCACAATATTGCTATTGGCTAAAAATAACTGACCACGTATTTTGGCCAAAGCCTTTTTGGATAAATTAATACGCCCGGTTTTTGCTAATGACTCTGGTAGATGTTTGGTTTTCTCAATTGTATCTAATACTTGTTTTTCGAACGAGACTAACTTTATCGATTGAGCCATTGCATGTGATACAGCAATAAGATTTTTCTTCTCGCCATCATATTCCATTTCAATACAATCAAACTGAATTCGATGTTTATCGGCATTGACTTTATAACTGAAGGTATCTTCAACGACATCATCATAGGGTTGATCAGCAAATTCAATTAACTGCGATTGCAACTTTCGGCGTTCGTCTAAGACGACATTCCAATGTACAACGACACCATAGGGGAAAACCATTGAATAAGCATTGCCATGATCAATCAGTAAGGCATCTTTAAATAAAACGGCACGCCGACTTGCCAACATTTCCTGACTTAACTCAGAAAAAGAAAATGTATTTGCTAAGCAGAGTGAAATGCATTGTAAGGTTTTATCAGTCATGCATGGAGTGCTCTATAGTGTGTGAATTATCAATAGTATTGATTAGTCCTCAATGTCATCAACGTCTACCTGTCCTGAGATTCTACGTCGAATATGAGACCATGACATACCTGTTGCTAAAATTGCTGACAATAAAAATAATGCGATATAAGTCAGAATAGAGAAACTGTCTATGCTGAGCAGGCCCAGATCAATAATCCACCAAATTATGATGGCAAAAAATAAGAAGGCTAAAGTTAGACCAAAACCTCCTAAAGAATTCAGTGTGGCGCGAATATATACCGTCCAGCCAATAGTTAATACAATTGCAGATAATGCAAAAGGAGGAGAGAGGATAAATGCATCACCAAACAAAGCATTTTTTGCCCAATGATAGAAGCTGTAACCACTAGGGTTGTATGTGAGAAAAACTAATAATAAAGCGAAGACTAAGCGTAGATAAAAACTTTGCCAAGTAAAGCGCGAGTCAGCCATGACCAATTCCTTATAATAGTAAGATGTAATTATTTCTCATATTTATTTAAACACTATAGCAACTATTTGTATGTTTCGAATGACAATAGACTACAACTTAGTGCTGTTTTTTTTAAGTCATTATAAGTTAAGATGAAAAGTTATTGTTTCTAGGACAAGAGAAAATTATATGGTCTATAAATTTCTATTAGCAGCTATGTGTATCGTTGTCTCATCTGTTGTATCGGCAAATTGTTATGATGAGTTCGCAGAGGACATTGAAAATTTTCATTCATGTCAAGCCGCCGCTGAACAAGGTGATGCTACTGCGCAATATGTTTTAGCAACGTTATATAACAATGGTCAAGGTGTTGAGAAAAATAGTCAAAAGGCAGTTGAGTGGTATCAAAAATCAGCCGATCAGAATAATGATCTAGCGCAATACAGTTTAGGGATAATGTACGAGTTCGGTGATGAAGGACTCGATAAAAATGAACAAGAAGCTCAAAAATGGTATCGCCTAGCAGCTAACAACGGTAACTATTTTGCTCAAAATAAATTGGGATTGGTTGATGTGAAAGAAGGAGAATATAAAACTACAATTACACCTTATGCCGGCGATATTCCACAAGCAAGCACATCTGAAAATGAACAAAGTTTTTTTGAACGGATACAAGGCTGGTTTTCAACTATCCTTGCTCATTAACGCGAGGCTTAACTTGTTATGAGCTGACGCCCACAACAAGTTAATATTAGTTATTCCCACTCGATCGTCGCTGGCGGTTTGCCTGAAATATCATAGGTTACGCGTGAAATACCATCGACTTCATTAATGATGCGCGTTGAAACGTGGCCCAAGAAATCGTAGGGTAAGTGAGCCCAACGTGCCGTCATGAAGTCAATGGTTTCGACAGCTCGAAGTGATACAACATAATCATAACGACGACCATCACCCATTACACCTACTGATTTGACCGGTAGGAACACAGTAAATGCTTGGCTGGTTTTATCATAAAGATCGTGTTTATAAAGCTCGTCGATAAAGATTTTGTCGGCTTTACGAAGAATATCAGCATATTCTTTTTTGACTTCGCCCAAAATACGTACGCCGAGACCTGGTCCAGGGAAAGGATGACGGTAAACCATATCTTTAGGAAGACCAAGTTCAACACCTAATTTACGTACTTCATCTTTAAATAATTCACGTAATGGCTCAAGTAGCTTTAATGTCATGTGCTTGGGTAATCCACCGACATTGTGGTGAGATTTGATAACGTGTGCTTTGCCTGTTTTAGCCGCCGCCGATTCGATTACATCAGGATAAATCGTACCTTGTGCTAGCCATTTAACGTTGTTTAGTTTGAGTGATTCCTCTTCGAATAGTTCTACAAACACACGACCAATAATTTTGCGTTTTGCTTCAGGTTCATCTTCGCCTGCAAGTTCATCGAGAAAGCGTTTTTCAGCATCAACACGAATGACTTTGATACCCATGTTTTTAGCAAACATGGCCATAACTTGATCGCCTTCATCTTGACGAAGCAGGCCGTTATCAACGAATACACACGTAAGTTGATCGCCAATTGCTTTGTGTAATAAAGCGGCGACTACAGAAGAATCTACACCACCTGATAAGCCAAGTAATACTTCATCGCTACCCACTTGTTTGCGAATGGTCTCAATACTGTCTTCGATAATATGTGCTGAAGTCCATAGGGTGTTACAGCCACAAATTTCAGTTAAGAAACGTTCGATCATGCGTTGGCCCTGAAGTGTATGTGTTACTTCAGGATGGAACTGTACACCATAGAATTGACGCTCTTCATCAGCCATACCTGCAAATGGTGCACTATCTGTGCTGGCAATGACTTTAAAACCTTCAGGTAGGACAGTGACTTTATCACCGTGACTCATCCAAACATCAAGCAAACCAAAGCCTTCTTCAGTGACGTGATCTTCTATATCTCTTAATAAAGCAGAGTGGCCGCGGGCACGCACTTGAGCATAACCAAATTCGCGATGTGTTGATGATTCAACCTTACCACCTAGTTGCATCGCCATAGTTTGCATACCATAACAAATGCCTAATACGGGCACGCCAAATTCAAATACAGCGATAGGGGCGATAGGGGCATCGTTACCAATAGTTGAATCTGGGCCACCGGACAGAATGATACCTTTAGGAGCAAATTCAGCGATTTCATCTGCTGTAATTTCAGGATTTCTTAATTCGCAGTAAACACCAGCTTCACGAATGCGTCGTGCAATCAGTTGTGTGTATTGCGAGCCAAAATCAAGAATAAGAATTTTGTGGTCGTGAATATTGCTGCTCATAAGATTCTCTATATCGACTGTTTTATAAAACAAATACCAGCGTTATATTGCTACAACGCTGGTATTTTTATCGTACCTATTTATTTAGTAGTGGAGATTAACCAATACGATAATTAGGTGCTTCTTTAGTAATAGTTACATCATGTACATGACTTTCATTCATACCTGCTGAGGTGACACGAACAAATTCAGGTTTCGTTCGCATATCTTCAATTGTTGCTGAGCCGGTGTAACCCATGCTAGAGCGAATGCCACCAATTAATTGGTGGATAACTGCTGATAATGACCCTTTATAAGGTACACGACCCTCAATGCCTTCAGGAACTAACTTGTCGGCTTCACTTGCTTCTTGGAAATAGCGGTCACTAGAACCTTGTTTTTGCTGCATCGCACCTAATGAACCCATACCACGGTATGATTTATATGAACGTCCTTGGAATAATTCTACTTCGCCTGGTGCTTCTTCCGTTCCTGCAAACATCCCGCCAAGCATAATGGTATGAGCACCAGCGACAAGTGCTTTAGCTACATCACCAGAATAGCGAATACCGCCATCAGCAATAAGTGGTACGCCGGTACCTTCTAGCGCTTTAGCAACATTACTGATAGCGGTGATTTGTGGTGCACCCACACCAGCAACGATACGCGTTGTACAGATTGATCCTGGACCAATACCGACCTTAACCGCATCAGCACCAGCTTCAACTAAAGCAAGTGCCGCTGAACCAGTTGCGATATTACCACCGATAACTTGTACTTCAGGGTAGTTGTCTTTCACCCAGCGCACTTGATCTAATACACCTTGTGAGTGACCGTGGGCAGTATCAACAACAATGACATCAACACCGGCTTCGACTAATGCTGCAACGCGGGCTTGGCTTTCTTTACCAATGCCTGTTGCTGCACCCACACGTAGACGTTCTTGATCGTCTTTAGAAGCGAGCGGGTTATCTGTTGATTTTTGAATATCTTTAACAGTAATCATGCCGCGAAGGTGGAATGCATCATCGACGACTAAGACTTTTTCAATACGATTGGTGTGTAATAAGTTTAATACTTCTTCACGAGGCGTATTTTCTTTAACTGTCACTAGTTTATGTTTTGGGGTCATCACTGTTGAAACAGGTTCGTCAAAGTGAGTTTCAAAACGCAAATCACGGCTAGTAACGATACCAACCAAGTCATTACCTTCAACCACAGGAACACCTGAAATACTGTTAGCGCGAGTTAACTCAACCACTTCGCCGATAGTTGTTGAAGGGCTGACAGTGATAGGGTCACGTACCACGCCACTTTCAAACTTTTTAACTTTGCGAACTTCGTTAGCCTGTTCTTCGATGGTCATATTCTTGTGAAGAATACCTAAACCACCTTCTTGCGCCATTGCAATCGCTAAACGACTTTCTGTTACAGTATCCATAGCTGCAGACAGTAGCGGGATATTAATGGTGATGTTACGCGTTAATTTTGTAGTTAGATTGACGTCGCGCGGCATTACGTTTGAGTAGGCCGGAAGTAGCAAAACGTCATCAAATGTAAGCGCTTCTTGAGCAATTCTCATGGGGCATATCCTGAAATTACTGTAATATAATCGATTAATTATATCAGGAACTTTGGTGTTTATGGCATCACTTATTACGCCAGATACTACTAATACACTTGCAACAAGAGCAGTAAAAGATGTTTATGTTGTATCTCGATTGGTGCGAGAAGCGCGTGTAGCATTAGAAGGTTCTTTCCCTTTACTGTGGGTTGAAGGTGAAGTATCAAACCTTGCCATGCCCGCTTCAGGCCACGTTTATTTCACACTCAAAGACGAAATTGCGCAAGTTCGCTGCGCGATGTTTCGTAATCGTAACCGCCAATTGCGCTTTACACCTAAAAACGGCATGCAGGTCTTATTGCGTGTTCGTGTATCACTCTACGAAGGTCGTGGAGAATTTCAATTATTAGTTGAACATATGGAAGAGGCGGGTAGTGGTGCTTTGCAGCGCGCGTTTGAAGCTCTCAAATTCAGATTGGGTGAAGAGGGACTGTTTGCTCAAGAACATAAAAAAGCTTTGCCCGTGTTCCCCGAAACAATTGGTATCGTTTCTTCGCCAGATGGCGCGGCGGTACATGATATTTTAACGGTATTAAAACGACGTTTCCCTGCGGTAAATATCATTCTTTATCCTGTGGCTGTTCAAGGTAGTGACTCAGTTAATCAAATTGCTAATGCGATTAGGCTTGCTAATCAACGTCAAGAATGTGATGTATTAATTGTTGGTCGCGGTGGCGGTTCGATCGAAGATTTATGGAGCTTTAATGATGAAAAAGTGGCGCGTGCACTTTTTGAATCTGAGATTCCAACAATCAGCGCTGTAGGCCATGAGGTCGATTTCACCATAGCTGATTTTGTGGCAGATCTGCGTGCAGCTACACCGTCCGCTGCTGCTGAGTTAGCGGTTCCAGATGCGCAAGAAATGTTGGCCAAGTTTAAGGCTCAACAGCAGCGCCTTAGTTTCTTGATCACAGATCAACTTCAGAAACAACGCCGTCACGTCGCCCAACTGTATCGTTATCTGCCGCAGCCTAAGGCTAAAATTAGTCAGTTAAAGCTACAGTTAAATCGGCTAGAAAATGACTTAAATAGGAACTGGCGACATATTATTAATGAGAAACGTCAAAAATTAGATTTAAGTGCTTTACGATTAAGACATCCGCAAGCAAAGATTGATGGTCAAGCATTCAAGTTGACCAGCTTATTAGCTCGGTTACAACAAGCCATAACAAAGAAACAAGAACGTTTAACTGCCAAACAAAATGAGTTGGCTCAACGATTACAATTGCAGTCGCCAATTCCTTTGATTCGGCAAAAACAGTATCAGCAAAAACAGCTAACTGGTCGACTAACGGCCTGTATTGAACAGCGTTTACAGTATCAAAAAAGTCATTTAACTCAGTTATTGCGAACCTTAGCTGCAGTTAGTCCTTTAAATACACTTGAACGTGGTTACAGCATCACAACCTTATCTGAAACAAACAATGTTATTCATCATGCCGATGAGGTTTCGGTTGGTCAGCACATCAATGTTAGACTACAACAAGGCCAATTAAAATGTGAGATTAAAGAGATTCGCAATGATTAGAATAGTTTCCTTTATCGTCTTAATCTTATTAAGTATGACAGTGTCAGCAATGACGTTACCCAAACAATCTGCTGTACCTGGCGGTGTTGTTATTGTTGCTTTGGGTGATACCACAATGGCTAAACCCAAAGTCACATATAACGGTTATCCTGTCATGGTTGTTAAAAATGAGCAGCAATGGCTTGCTGTCGTTGGCGTGTCTTTATCTGCCAAAGTAGGAAAACAGACACTTGAAGTGTCATCTGCCGGACAAATAAGCAAAAAGTTCTTCGAAATTGCAGATAAGGCCTATCCAACACAAAATATTACAATTAAAGATAAAAATAAGGTTAATCCGTCCAAATTAGATATGGAGCGAATTAATGCTGAATCAGCACAAATTAAGTCCGCACTGCGTTCGTGGACTGATGGTGATGTTGCATTAAATTTTATATGGCCAATTGATGGCGAGGTCAGTGGTTTATTTGGTCGCCGTCGTGTGTTTAATGGTCAGCCAAGGCGACCGCATAGTGGGATGGATATTGCTGCGGAACAAGGCACCGAAATTCATGCGCCCGAGGCTGGAATTATACGTAATCCAGGTGATTACTTTTTTAACGGTAATACGGTATTTATTGATCATGGCCAAGGTTTAGTCACGATGTTTTGCCATATGAACAGAATTGATGTGAAAGATGGCCAGAAAGTACAACAAGGAGATGTTATTGGTACTGTAGGGATGACCGGTCGAGCCACAGGGCCACATTTGCATCTAGGTGTTAGCCTTAATGATGAGCGGGTCGAGCCTCGGTTGTTTTTTCCGGAACGAAAACAAGAGTCTGAGAGTGATAACTAGGCAAAAAGGCCTATCGAGAAACTTAGAGTCTAAACTCGCGACCTAGATAAACACTCAAAACGCGCTTATCTTTCAAGATAGCTTCAGGTGTGCCTTTGGCTATGACTTCACCTTCATTAAAAATATAAGCACGTTCACAAACTTGGAGTGTTTCACGCACATTGTGGTCGGTGATTAAAATACCGATACCACGTTCTGCCAGTTCTTTAATGATGCCTTGAATATCCAGTACTGAAATAGGGTCAACGCCAGCAAACGGTTCATCCAGCAAAATAAACTGGGGATCCATTGCTAATGCACGAGCAATTTCTACACGACGACGTTCGCCACCAGATAAGGCCATGCCGAGAGAATCACGAATGTGTGTAATATGAAAATCACTTAACAAACGTTCCAGTAAATCGGCTTTGGCAAGATCATTCAGATCATCTCGAGTCTCAATTATGGCAAAAATATTATCGGCCACACTAAGTTTACGAAAGACAGATGCTTCTTGTGGGAGGTAACCTATTCCAAGTTGGGCACGTTGATGAATAGGATCATGTGTTAATTCACGTTGATCGAGGAAGATGGCGCCATGGTCGACGGGAATTAAACCAACTATCATATAGAAGCTGGTTGTTTTACCAGCACCATTCGGGCCCAATAAACCAACTATTTCGCCACTATTTACTTCAAGCGAAATGTCTTTAACTACTTGTCTATCACCAAAACGTTTCGCTAAACCTCGCGCAGATAATATGCTCATTGTTGTCCTAGGTTCTATTTAGTCAGCTTGTAAGATATAGCGTCGATTGACCCAACCAATGATAGCTTGTTCGCCGATCACGCCTCTGACCTGAATCCACTCACGTTGTTCAGTTAGGATGGCCACTTCATCATTGGCATTAAACGTACCAATAATGTCATATTTGGTGCCTGGACCGGTGCGAATATTGAGTCTGGAAATTGTTGTTCCAGTAGGATAACCGCTGTCTTTTTTAGATACAGTTTCAGGTTGAGCAGTTGGGAGTGTTAAAGGCTCAGGCTCAACTTTTTTAGGTTTTGCAGGTGTTTTGTTTTTTGAGCCCGGTGGTTGAATAATAATATGAATACGTTCTGCTTTTTGAGTTTCATTGCCTACTGTAATGGGAGCCGAATTAGCATTAACTATATTTTTTTCAATATCATATTCAATTTTATTACCGCTAAACTCATCTCCTGCTTGCCATACATGGCCTTTGCCTAATAAATAGATTTTTTGAGATTTTGCATAATATTCCATTTGCAAAGCTCGGGCGCGAACAGGTTCTTCGCCTGGTTTTTGTATTTGTTTGTAGGTTGCGAGATTACCTTGAGCAACAGCCTTAGTGATCTGTTTATCGGCATCATAATAGAAAGTGATGATATCGCCGGTTATCTTTAACGTACCTTGGGTTAAGATCGCATTACCTTTGTATTGCGTCACACCTTCTTTATCATCAAGCTGGGCGTGATCAGCTTCGATATTAATAGGTTGTTCTCGATCGCTAGGCAATGCAAATGCTGCTGCAGGGACTAATGCCAATAACGCTAAGAAAAATTTAATTTGTAGGTGGCGCATCGTAGTGTCCTCTTACCTTTGAGTGCAGGTTTATGGTTTCATCTTCAAGTGCAGCGTGTAATCCAACGGAATGGGTGATGCCGTTGGGCGACTTTAATTCTACTGCTGAATCGGTATATGCCGTACTGTGTTCAGTATCAATATGTAAGGTATCAGTTTTTAACTCAATTTCATTATTATTTTCTCGCGTAATAATAACATTGCCTGTCAGGAAAATATCTTCACCTTTACCTTGAGTTGTACCTTTATCTGAAATAACTAGCCATGTATCTTTTTGTTGGTCGATGAACTGTGTGGTTTGAATAAATACTTCAGTACTATCATCTTCAGGATAATGTGACATTTCATGACCAGATATAACGCGAGCAGGTTGACCTAATTTATTCATAATGGTCATAGTAAAATCGGTCATACCATAGTCGCTAGTACGATGAATTTGAGAACCATGATCAGCTGTTTGTTTAGGCGTCTCATCATTCAATAACCATAGGCTAATAAGTACTGCCAGAGGAAGTACTACCTTAGCCCATAAAGGGATGTCAGAAATGGCGTTCAATTTGATCCTGTAAGGTACCTTGACCTTCCATAATAAGTTCGCATACTTCGCGTGCAGCACCTTTGCCACCATTGGAAGGTGTAATCCAATGGGCATGTTTTTTTACAATTGGGTCTGCATCTTGTACGGCGATAGCTAAACCAACACGACTCATAATAGCTAAGTCGACCCAATCATCTCCAACATAGGCACATTGTTCTGGTTGTAACCCAAGCTGACTAATCAATTGCTCAAATGCGGGCAGTTTGACTTTTTGACCTTGAAAAACATGAGTAATGCCTAAGCTATTCATGCGATGTTCGACGACTTTAGAGGTGCGACCAGTGATAATGCCAATTTCGACGCCAGTATACTGAAGAAGTTTCATGCCATGGCCATCACGAGAATGAAATGCTTTATATTCTTCACCATCATCACCAATGATGATGCTACCGTCAGTTAATACG
>JBFIJJ010000087.1:0-10583 GCA_041600795.1 Methylophagaceae bacterium
AATGTATAACTCATTCATTACCCATTGAAAACATAAGTGTTTTTGTTATTTTTAACAGTTGTACATTTTGAAATATTGGCGTAGCATCAAATTCAATGTCGCATTTATTCTGCCTTATTAGTGAGGAAGAAATACTGCGATAGTTAAAGCTTAGCAATGCATGTACTGAGGACGGTGCGGGCACAAAGCAACTAAAGCACGCAACAACATAACTCAGTACCACTAATGCAAATAATGCATAAAGGGTGGCTGAAAATGCAGGGACAAACTTCAGACAAGCTAACAAGGACTAATAACCGGTGCTTAACCCCATGCTTTCAGCTCAAGCATCGTCAGCGGATATGTTCATTGTATGTGTTTGTATTATCAACACTGGGATTTCATTGTGCGGTAAGTGCTAATGAGTATGATACCGACACACTTGTCGATTTCAGTCTGGAACAACTGACTAATCTCAAAGTCACTTCAGTCTCGAAAAAAACTGAAAAACTATCTGAAGCTGCTGCATCAATTTATGTTATCTCTGCTGAGGATATTCGCCGTAATGGTGCAACAACGATTCCCGAAGCACTGCGACTAGCCCCCAATCTTCAGGTTGCCCGTGTTGACGCCGACCGTTATGCCATTAGTGCTCGTGGATTTAACAGTACTACTGCCAATAAACTACAGGTACTGATTGATGGTCGCATCGCTTATACCCCTTTATATTCCGGCGTATTTTGGGATGTTCAGAATGTAATGATGGAAGATATTGAACGCATCGAAGTTATCAGCGGCGCCAATACCACTGTCTGGGGCAGTAATGCTGTCAATGGCGTTATCAATATTATCACTCGCTCGGCTAGCGATACTCAAGGCAATCTACTATCAGCCGGAGCTGGCAATATAGAACAAAACGTGGCGTTTCGTCATGGTGGTAGCTTTGCATCAGCAGGCCATTACCGCGTTTATGGTAAAGCCTTCAATCAAGAATCAACTGAGCGTGAAACAGGCCTTGATGCCGATGATAATTGGCATAACAGTCAAGTTGGTTTCCGTATTGATACGCCTACTAATGGTCGGTTAATGCTACAAGGTAATGCTTATGATGGCCGAGAACAACAACTCACGGCCGATACTGCAACCATCAAGGGAGTTAATCTACTCGTCAACTGGCAACATGACCTGAATAATAATCAACAATTACGCTTGCAGGCCTACTACGATCGTACTGAACGTGATCAACCCAGTACGTTTGCCGAAACACTGGATATCATCGATATCGAAATGCAATATGATCTACCTTTGACTGAAAAACAAACTGTTATCTGGGGAGCCAGTTATCGTTCGGCGTGGGATGATGTCACTAATAGCACTAGTCTTGCCTTCTTGCCAGCTCAAAAACATTTGAGTTGGACCAGCCTGTTTGCTCAAGATAACATCGAACTTGCATCGAACTTGCACCTTACTTTAGGTGGTAGATTTGAATATAACAGCTACACCGATTTGGAGTTTATGCCCAATATTCGTCTAGCTTGGAATGTGACTCCTGAACATCTAATTTGGAGTTCAATTGCTCGATCAGTACGTACCCCATCGCGTCTAGATCGTGAATTTTATGTTCCTGGTACAGCACCATTTCTACTGGCAGGTGGGCCGAACTTTAATTCCGAAACGGCCAATTCAGCAGAAATCGGCTACCGTGGACAACTCTCATCACAACTTAATTTTTCTGCCACCGTTTTTTATCATGACTATGATGATCTCAGAACTCTGGAATTCATAGGTGGCAAATATGTGCTTGAAAACGGCCTGCAAGCAGAAAGTTATGGATTGGAAACATGGGCGGATCTACAGCTTCGGCCAAATTGGCGCTTAAGTGCTGGCGGCACATTTATGCATCAAACAATGCAACTTAAACCCGGCAGTAATGATATTAACCAAGGGCAAAGTGAAGCCAATACGCCGTCTAATCAGTGGAAGTTACGTTCTAGCATTGATCTAACACCAAAACACAATTTGGACATCACCTTACGTCATGTCGGAAATTTGTCTAACCTTGGTGTTCCTGCCTATACCACTGTCGATATTAATTTGGGCTGGCAAGTCACATCACACACCGAATTATCCATCAGTGGACGTAACTTGCTTGATCCACAACATCCGGAGTTTGGCTCACTCGCAACACGTAGTGAAGTCGAACGTAGTGTGTATATAAAACTATTACATCGGTTCTGATATGACTTATAAAGCCGATTTTTTACTCAAATTATTTGCTTTATCATTGAGCCTGCTCATCATGCCCAATTTTGCCTGCGCACAGGATATTAAATTGGAAGATCGAGTCAAAGCCGCTTTTTTATATAAATTCTGCTACTACATTACATGGCCAGACGACGCATTTGACAGTCCTAGTTCTCCCATAGAAATAGCGGTGATCGGTGATGACAATATTGCCCAAGAACTACAACGGGTCACGCAAGGCCGTGATATCGCTGGTCGGCCGTTAACAATCAAGGCATACAGCTTTGACACGTTACCTGAGCAAATACATTTACTGTTTATTGGACGTAACACCGCCCCCAATAACTCAGATTGGCTAAACATGATTAGACACAGACCAATGCTAATAGTCAGCGACAAAGTTAATGGTTTGGATCAAGGTAGTGCTATTAATTTCTTAATTGATAACCAGCGGGTTCGTTTCGATATTTCGCTAACGTCGCTCAAATCTCATCAGTTGGAGGTTGGTTCACAATTACTATCGGTTGCTCGTGACGTTAGAGGAGCTGATCAATGAAACATATGTTTAACTTGCACTCTATCCGCCATAAATTATCTATCGGTGTATTACTGACTACCCTAATAGCCTTGTTTATTTCAGGTTTTATCATTATCGTTTATGACTTACGTGACTACCGTGATCGTACTCTGGAGGATATGCGAACTCAGGCAGATCTGATAGGTCATGCCTCAATAGCGGCGTTGCAATTTGATGATCCTGATGCTGCCGTTCAAACTTTGTCATTATTGCGGTTACGTCCCCAAATCAAGGCTGCCGCTATCTACACGCCCGATGGTGAAATTTTTGCTCGTTACGTCGCTAATGGGCTGTCTCCAGATAGCTTGCCTGCACTGCCAACTACCGATTCTTTTGATATTCAAAACAGTCAAATAAGCCTGCCAAGACATATTATATTTACCAATCAAACATTGGGAATGGTGTATTTGTTGGCCGATTACCCATTCTATGAACGCTTAGCCCGCGATATCAGTATTATTCTTGCTGTGACTGTGGTTGCTCTTGCTTTTGCAATGCTAATGTCATTCTGGATTCAATCGAGAATTACTCGGCCGATACTGGAAGTAACACGATTGGCACATGGCGTAGTCGAACGACAAGATTACAGCTCTCGTGCTAAGAAACTATCTGACGATGAAACTGGCTATCTAGTAGATGCTTTCAACAATATGCTATCTGAAATAGAGCGGCGAACTAATGACTTGCAGTTGTCAAATCAAAACTTAAATCAAGAAATCGAGCAACACAATATAGCCGAAGCAGCATTGCGAACCAGTGAACATCGCCATAAAACATTAATTAACGCACTTAGCTCGGTAATCTGGCAAGCAGATAATAGTGGTCATTTTGTCGATAAACAGCCACAGTGGCAACACTATACTGGCCAATCTTCCGAAGAGTATACGGGCCATGGCTGGCTACAGGCTTTTCATGAAGATGATCGTCCCTCACTCTCCGCATATTGGGAAAACGCAAGCGTTGCCAATAATTCACATCGGCTACAGTTGCGATTATGGCACGCCCCCACTCAAAACTATCGCCATGTTAATTTACATGCCGTTCCACTAAGAGATGAACATGATGTGACTCTGGAATGGATAGGTGTGATTGATGATATTCATGAGCAATGGCAGTCTAATGAAGAAATAAAACGTCTCAATGCTGAACTCGAATATCGGGTTGAACAACGTACTGCCGAACTTGAAAATGCTAACCGAGAGCTAGAAGCATTTAGTTATTCTGTCTCACATGATTTACGTGCACCACTACGTTCGATTGATGGTTTTAGTCAGGCATTGCTTGAAGACTATAACAAGTTACTTGATGATACTGGCCGTGATTATTTGAATAGGGTACGAACAGCAGCTCAACGTATGGGCTCACTTATTGACGATCTATTGAAGTTATCACGGGTCAGTCGTGCTGAAATGGATTTTCGCCAGCTCAACCTCAGCGACATAGCCCGTGACATTGTAAGCGAACTTAAGGACAACGATCCTGAACATCAGGTATCGGTCACTATTACGCCCGATATCTCCGCACAAGGCGATACTCAGCTTCTACATATTGCTTTAGATAACCTACTAAACAATGCATGGAAATACAGCCATAAACAAGCTGCTGCCAAAATAGAATTTGGTATAGATGAGCACAATGGTACGCCCCGTTATTACGTCAAAGATAATGGAGCGGGTTTTGATATGGCTCATGCCGGACGTTTATTTGGTGCGTTCCAGCGTCTGCATGATGCACGTGATTTTCCTGGGACAGGTGTTGGACTAGCAACAGTACAACGCATTGTTCATCGTCACGGCGGTCATATCTGGGCCGAAGCAGAGATTGATAAGGGTGCCATATTTTATTTCACTTTGCCCCCACATAAGGAGTTAGAAAATGAACAATAAACCTGTTCTACTTGTGGAAGACAATCCCGATGATGAGGCGCTAGCACTTAGAGCATTTCAAAAAAGCAATATGCGTAATGAAATTATCGTTGCACGTGATGGTCAAGAAGCACTTGATTTCTTATTTTCTGAAGGTAGCTATGCTGACAGAAATATGGCTATCTTACCCTCAGTCGTTTTACTTGATCTTAAATTACCCAAAATAGATGGTCTGGGTGTATTAAAACGAATTCGAGAGCATCCAATGACTAAGAAATTACCGGTAGTAATTCTTACATCATCCAAACATGATGAAGATCTAATCGAAAGTTATAACCTTGGTGCCAACAGCTATGTACGTAAGCCAGTAGATTTTAATGAATTTGTCAGTGCTGTTAGTCAACTAGGCATGTATTGGTTACTTTTAAATGAGTTGCCTTATTAATGATTAATCAAAACCTAAGATGTTGACCATATCGATGTGGCCATTCACGAGGAGGTAATAATGGATAGGATTCCTTTACAAACATTACTGATTGAAGATGTTGAAGATGACGCACAATTGCTAGTTCGCGCGTTACAACAAAGTGGATATGAACCTGATTATATCCGGGTTGATAATCAGGCTGACCTGCAACAAGCCATGCAACAGCCTTGGCAAATTGTTTTCTCTGATTTTACTATGCCAACATTTAACGGATTAGAAGCCTTATTGATAGTTCGAGAATATGACCCTGACCTGCCATTTATTTTTGTTTCTGGCACTATTGGTGAGGAACGTGCTGTTGAAGCTGTCAAATCTGGTGCGCAAGACTATATTCTCAAAAACAACCTGAAGAGACTCTCGGCCACCGTGCCTCGTGAATTGCGAGAATCTGCTATGCGTCGTGAGCGACGACAAGCGGAACAACGTATTCATTACCTTGCTAATTATGATGATCTAACTGGACTAGCTAATCGTTCACTGTATCTCAATCAGATTAAAAAAGCGGTAGAAGTAGCAACCACCACCGGACGCATTGTTGCTGTTATACAACTTAATTTAGATCGATTCCGTAATATCAATAATAGTCTTGGTTCCGCTGCAGGTGACCAAGTACTCAAGCAAGTTGCCCAACATCTAACCAGCGTGCTAGAACCTGGTGACACCCTTGCCAGACTGTCAGGCGATGAATTTGCTTTTATTCTGCCCAATATGATGACAAAACAACAGATCATTGTCGCCATTCATAAAATAAATGAGGCCTTATCACAAGACATTCATATTTCAGGATATCACCTTCATATCCATGCCAGTATCGGTATCAGCATCTTTCCTTTCGATGGTGAAGTTGCCGATGAATTACATCGTAATGCGACTATTGCTATGCAAAAAGTTAAGCAGGAAGGAGGTACTGGTTATCAACACTTCACTGATGCTTTACGTGAACAATTACATCATCGAGTTAATATGGAATTTGAACTAGAACAGGCGATTAAATCAAAAGACTTTATGCTGCATTATCAGCCACAAATAGAAATAGCTACCGGTCGTATTGTGGGTGTTGAAAGTTTAATACGTTGGCATCATAAAGACTTCGGACCCATTTCACCTGCGACCTTTATTCCAATAGCGGAAGAAAGTGGGCTAATTTTGCCGATAGGACAATGGGTACTAAATGAAGCCTTTGCACAAATAAATGATTGGAAATCATCTATGAGTCCAGAATTGCTCCCCAAAGTAGCAATCAATTTTTCAGCCTTTCAGTTCCGCCAACCTAACCTTATTGCTAATGTGGAAGAGCTGCTGGATAAATATGATTTAGAAGCTAATAGTATAGAAATTGAGGTGACTGAAACCGCCTTAATGCAAGATCCTGAAACAGCAATGAGAATATTGACTCAATTTAGTGACTTGGGTATTACCATCTCATTGGATGATTTTGGTACGGGTTATTCTAGTCTGAGTTATCTCAAACGTTTTCCGGTTAATATATTAAAAATTGATAAAAGTTTTATTAATGATATTCCAGATAATGGCGATGATGCAGCTATTGTTCGCGCCATTATCGCGATGGCAGATCGACTCAATATTACCGTTATTGCAGAAGGTGTAGAAACCATAGAGCAATTGCTATTTCTACATAACGAAGGCTGTGAATTAATTCAAGGTTATTATCTGCATCCCCCTATATCAAGTGATCATATGACTGATTTGCTCAATACAATTGAGCCTTTCTCATGCAAAATACCATGGTTATCGTAATATCCGAACATTCTGCATCGGCTAAATTAGCCAGGCATGATATGAATTGCTGTTGCAATAAGTGACACGGTTATCGTTTGTCCTGTTTGCAATGCGTTCCTGACGGCAACATGTTCCGATACATCCATTTGAATAATGACATCATCCATGTCACTGACCGCTATTAACACCGTCGTAATCCCCCTCAGTGTCAGCATTTCAGTGATAGTGCCACTGATCGGGTTTTCATGTTCACCACGTGATGGTCGCACCCGTTGATGAAGAATGACCTTGCTTGGTGGAATTGTCCATGAGATGACTTGCTGATCCTCAAAATTAGTCAACTCATCTAAATCAAGTATAAAGTCATGCCACGCTAAGCAATAACGACCATCCTGTTGTAACAGCTGTCCTGTAAACAAATTTCGCACATCAACTAATTTTGCTATATCAGCAGTATTTGGATGATGCAGCAGCTGATCAGGTTCACCTTGTTGCAAGGTAGTACCATGATGTATGACTACCATAGTATCGGCCAACATGGCGGCTTCATCCAGATCATGTGTCACCAGAATGATTGGCATTTCTAGTTCGCGTCGTAAACTATTCAACTCTAAATACAATTTACGTCTAGTCACTTTATCCACTGCTGAAAATGGCTCATCTAATAATAGAACCTCAGGATTTCTTGCTAATGCACGGGCCAGTGCCACACGCTGTTGCTGCCCTCCTGATAATTGATGAGGATAACGCTGACCGAGACCATGTAAACGGACTTTACTCAACAACGTGTCGGTCATCGTAGCATCAGTGTTATCTGCACTTGCTAACTGAATGTTTTCGGCTACCGTTAGATGTGGAAATAAGGCATAGCTTTGAAAGACAAAACCGACCCGACGTTGTTGCGGCGTTAAACTAACTTTATTAGTGCTATTAAACCAATCTATCTGATTACTACGAATTACACCTTGTGATGCAGTATGTAAGCCAGCTATGCAGCGTAGTGCCGTTGATTTACCAGCGCCTGATGGTCCAACCAACGCTAATAATTCACCTGGGGCACAGGTAAAATCAACATTGAGTTGTGGTTGCCTTGAGTCTGTAAGTAATACTTCTAACATCTCATAACCGTAATAAATGACCATGACGTCGATTGAAGGTATACACCACAGTAATAGTCACTAATGCGATCGCCAGTAAGGTTAATGACATCATCTGAGCTTGTTCATGCTCAAAAGCTAATACACTGTCATAAATTGCAATCGATAAGGTTCTAGTTTCACCGGCAATATTGCCCCCTATCATCAGTACCACGCCAAATTCACCCAAGGTATGTGAAAATGTTAATACCATTGCGGTAATAATTCCGGGCCATGCTAATGGTAATTCGATCTTTAGAAATGTTTTCCATTTAGACAAGCCACTACACCACGCCATTTCACGTAATTCTGGCGCTATTTGTTCTAAACTTCGTAACATCGGCTGCACAGCAAATGGCAGACTATAAATGAGTGATGCTAACCATAGTCCTACAAATGAAAAGGCTAGATTCTGACCGGTTAATGACACAAAGCTACTACCTAAAAAGCTATTTTGATCCATGCTGACTAACAAAAAATAACCCAATACAGTAGGTGGTAAAACCAACGGTAAGGTGATTAATGCTTCACACAGACCTCGTCCAACAAATTGACTGCGGGCTAATAGATAAGCGATCAACAAACCTATTGGCAACAATGTTAAACAGGTAAATGTTGCGAGTTTGAGTGATATGGCTAATGCTTGCCAATCCATCATGGTGTGACCTCATTATCAACTAAAAACCCATGTTTTATTAATATATGTTTTGCCGCCGGGCTAGACAAATATGCTAACCACACCTGTGCTGAATCATCGGCACCACGAACTTTAATAGCTTGCTGTAATAAGGTTAAATTCAATTTAAGCGATCGTCCCGTTTGTGCAATATTCGGTTGAATAACATAAGTATAAGGAACGAATCCAATCGACACTTGTGGTGACATACTAAATTGTAATGATTGAGCTGCATTTTCAGCAATTAATAAATGGGGTTGTATCTGTTGCCACAATCCCTGTTTTTCTAATAATTGCTTGGCAAGTTGCCCATAAGGAGCATGCTGTGGATTAGCAATCACAACTTTTTTTAAGGTGTTATTTTTTAAGGCTTGTTTAATTGAATTGAGTTCTGAGTCTAATTCTAGATCTGAGTCTTTATTGCTATATAAGGCGAGTAATGCCTGCGCAAAGTCAACCGTATTACCTTGTGTATAGCCTGCTGATTTAAGAAGTGAAACGTAGTCAGGGTTTGCTGACATAAACACATCAAATGGTGCACCATGCTGAATTTGTCCAGCTAGGGTACCAGAAGCTGCAAAACTGATATGTAATTGATGGCCTGTTTGTTGTTGAAATGACTGAGCAAGCTCAGGCAGTACAAAACGAAGATTTGAAGCAGCTCCAACCCGAATTTCTGCCGCGTTAATAACAGCTGACATCAATCCAGTCATCAAAAGCAATAATAGTAATCTCAATCGCATCATAACAAGCAAATCTATCTTAAAAAAAAGCCCCGGTAACCGGGGCTTTTAAGTTTACATGATTCTGCTAGTGATTAGTCTTCACTTGCTTCTTCAGTTACCGCTTTCATACTCAAACGAATACGGCCTTGGCGATCAACCTCAAGTACTTTAACTTGAATTGTGTCACCTTCAGACAATTTGTCGCTGACATTTTCAACACGTTCTTCAGAAATTTGTGAGATGTGAACTAAACCATCTTTACCAGGAAGAATAGTTACAAACGCACCAAAATCCATCAATTTAGCAACGCGACCTTCGTAGATTTTACCAACTTCTACTTCAGCTGTGATTTGCTCAATACGATGTAAAGCATCTTGGCCAGCATTGTAATCAGATGAGAAGATCATCACTGTACCATCGTCTTGGATGTCGATAGTTGCGCCTGTTTCTTCTGTAAGTGCACGAATTGTTGCACCACCTTTACCGATAACGTCACGAATCTTGTCTGCATTGATCTTAATGGTGATAATGCGTGGTGCAAATTCAGACATTTCTTCACGGTGTGATGAAAGACTTGCATTCATTGTTTCAAGAATAGTTAAACGGCCATCGCGTGCTTGAGCTAATGCTGTACGCATGATTTCTTCGTTGATACCTTCAATTTTGATATCCATTTGAAGTGCAGTAACACCTTTTTCTGTACCCGCAACTTTAAAGTCCATATCACCAAGATGATCTTCATCACCCAAGATATCAGTTAAAACCGCATAACCATTTTCTTCTTTGATTAAGCCCATTGCGATACCAGCAACAGGTGCTTTAATTGGCACACCAGCATCCATCAACGCCAAACTTGTACCACACACAGAAGCCATAGAGCTTGAACCATTTGATTCTGTGATTTCAGATACAACACGAACTACATATGGGAATTCTTCAGCAGAAGGCATCACAGCTTGGATACCACGTTTTGCTAATTTACCATGACCGATTTCGCGACGTTTTGGTGAACCAACAAAGCCTGTTTCACCCACACAGAATGGAGGGAAGTTGTAATGCAACATGAAGCGATCACGGTATTCACCTTCAACCGCATCAATCATTTGTGCATCACGTTCAGCACCTAATGTTGCCACAACAACTGCTTGTGTTTC
>JBFIJJ010000088.1:0-10568 GCA_041600795.1 Methylophagaceae bacterium
GCCCGTGATCACAATGGATGACCAATTGAAGAAGACGGTGGAAGCATATTTAAATGAAAAGACTCTTTGATCTGGTAGTAGCAGTTAGTGCTACGTGCATATTGATTTTGCCGATTGTACTTGTGGCGGTATTGGTCAAATTAACATCGAAGGGGCCAGCAGTCTATTGGTCAGATCGAGTTGGTAAGAATAATCATCTTTTTAAAATGCCAAAATTTCGCAGTATGAAAGTTGATACGCCAGCAGTGGCTACACATTTGTTAGTCGATCCTAAAAATGTGTTAACACCGATTGGAAATTTTCTTCGCAAATCAAGTTTAGACGAATTGCCACAGCTATGGTCTATTTTAAAAGGTGATATGAGTTTTGTGGGACCAAGACCCGCTTTATATAATCAGGATGATTTGATTACGTTAAGAACAGAAAAAGGCGTGCATACGTTAATACCTGGATTAACTGGTTGGGCTCAAATCAATGGACGTGATGAATTACCTATCCCCCAAAAAGTTGATTTGGATTATGAATATTTACAAAAACAGTCGCTCTGGTTTGATATTAAAATTCTATGGCTAACTTTCATTAAAGTGATTAGGAAAGATGGCGTATCACATTAATACCCTAGTCTATTAAATATATTTGCCACAGAAACAGAATTAAATTACTCTTTATGTGCAACCAATTGATATGGTTGCTTAATTTAACATGGAGATAAGGAAATTATGTTTAAAAAATTATTTTTAGCGTTTGCTTTTGCATTAGCTTTATCAACTGGCGCAGCAATGGCTGCAGACAAAATCGATATCAATACTGCGACGAAGGCTGAGTTGCAAACCTTGAATGGAATAGGTGATGCAACTGCTGATGCTATTATTGAATATCGAATTCAAAATGGGCCTTTTTCAAGTATCTCAGAGTTAGAGAACGTAAAAGGTATTGGTCATAAAAAGGCAGAGAAACTAGCAGAGTTAATAAGCGTTTCTAAAATAGAATAATATAGAAAAGTAGTTTATTGAAATGGCATGTCCCAATTTTATTTGGCCCATGCCATTTTTTTTACCTATAGCGATGAGTTTGCACTTAAACCTGAGATAAGTGATTGTTCTAATTCGTCTTGTTGAGCCTCGCTTAAGGGAATGTTTTCTGATGATGTGATAAAGAACACGTCTTCTACCTGATCACCTAATGTAATTAATTTAGCGTTAACGACTTGAATATCACTTCGAAGAAAAATTTGAGCTATAGATGACAGTAATCCAGGGCGGTCATGTGTTTTTAATTCCACAACGGTATGGTTTTGTTGTGTATTAACTCGGAAATTAATAGTTGGTTTGGTTTCAAATAACTTCATTGTTCTTGGTGTGATGCCTGAATAAGAAGTACTGATTTGCTCTAAATTTTCCAGACTATTAGCGAGTGCCGCAATGATTTCTGTTGGATTCTCCGTCGGGCCATTAACGACATAGGTGTTTAATGTGTCACCATTTGTAGTTGCAGTAATTTTAGCATCTAGAATATCGAGATCGAGCCGTTCTAAGCATGCTGTAGTGGCTGCAAAAATACGGGGTCTATCATGTGTAAAGATAAATATTTCTAGGGTGCTATGGCTAAGTGAGCGTGATGTGAGCAATGTTTCTTGATCAGGGTGTTCAAGACGATGCTCAGTTTGCCACACAATGTCATCGACAGTATGACGAGAGAAATAATGATAATCATACGCTTGCCAAAGTGCTTCGATCTGTTCTTCAGACCATGATGAATCAACTAAAATAGTCAATGCTTGTTGCCGACTTTTAGTTGCTTTTTCCTGTGAATTTTTTACACGTTGTTCACTTTGTTCTAGCCACTGCTTTGTATTTTGATATAACTGCTTTAATAATGAATCGCGCCAACCATTCCACAAATTATTATTAGTCGCTCTAATATCAGCAACGGTAAGAAGGTAAAGATAATTCAAACGATCGATGTTTTGTACTGTATTTGCAAACAGTGTCACAACGGCAGGATCTTGAACATCCAATTTTTGGGCAGTGGAAGACATCAAGAGATGATTTCGAATTAGAAATGTCACGATATCGGTATCAAATGAGCTGAGTGAATGTCGTTGGCAAAAAGCAGTAGCATCAACAACACCTAACACACTGTGATCACCACCACGTCCTTTGGCTATGTCATGAAATAATCCAGCAATATAGAGTAGCTCATGTTTGGGTAGTTGATTGAAAATATGTGAACAAAGAGGAAATTCATCTTGAAATTCTGGACATGAAAACCGGCGCAGGTTTCGAACTAAGAATAAGGTATGTTCATCTACAGTATAAGCATGGAACAAATCATGTTGCATTTGACCGACGATTTGTCCAAATTCTGGTAAATAAGCACCTAATACCCCGAGAGCATTCATTCTGCGAAATTCGTGGGTCAGCCCTTTGGGCTGCCGTATGATTTCCATGAATAATGCTTGATTTTTTATATCATTACGAAAACGTTCATCAATCAGATGAATGTGAGCATGTAACTGGCGAATCGTATCAGCCCTTACCCCTTTTATTTCTGGATGCTGTTGCAAGATCAGAAACAGTTCCAGCATTGCATAGGGATAATAGGCAAAAATGCCAGAATTAATTGTTTCTAGATAGCCATTATGAACTTGAAAGCGACGATTAACTGGAGTTATATGACGTGGTTCATCAGCCAAAATAATATTTTCTTCAAATAATTGAAGTAGTAGTGCGTTCATTTGTCCAATCGAACGGGCACTCAAGTAGTAATCTTTCATGAAATGTTCGACTGCGAGTCGATTCTCACAATCAACATAACCAAGCTGTGTAGCTATGTCACGTTGATAATTGATCATTAATTTTTCTTGCTTACGTTTAGCTAAACTATGGAGAGCAAATCGAACACGCCATAGGAAACGTTGTGCCTTGTCTAAAACCTCATATTCACTATTTGCAATAAAGCCTTTATCGTTGAGACCTTGCAAGTTGTTTACATTAAAATGCTGTTGGGCAACCCAGTTAATGATATGAATATCTCTTAATCCACCAGGAGATTCTTTAATGTTTGGCTCTAGATTATTAGCGGTATCGTTATATTTTTGATGACGTTGTAATTGCTCTTGACGTTTTGCCTGATAAAAAAGGCGAGTGTCCCAAGTTTTATGATCAGTTGTTAGTTTTTGTAGTGCGGCATATAAGGTCGAATCTCCACACAATAAGCGCGTTTCAAGTAAGTTGGTCGCAACGCTTATATCCTCAGCTGATTGTTGTCGACATTCTTCAACGGTGCGAACGCTATGACCAATTTCGAGGCCAATATCCCATAGTTGGGTTAAGAATGTAGATAACCCCGCGGGCAGTTGTTCGGAAACAGATTGATCAAGCAGAATCAGTAAATCAATATCAGAATAAGGTTGAAGCTCACCTCGACCATAGCCACCGACTGCAAGCAGGCTTACTTTACTGTCATCTGTTAAATGTTGCTGCCAAAGCGCTTCTAACACTTGGTCAACAAAATGAGAGCGCATGTGGACAAGGTCAACAATATCAGCATTGCGTTCAAATTGTTGTTGTATAAATTGTTGGCCTTGTTGTAAAGCTTTACGGAAATACGATGTGTTACTAGTAGCCTTATTTGAAGCGAGATCTTGAGCGATATCCCAAAGCGAGGGTGGTGAACTAGGCATAATCTAAATCACTTCGTCTTCACGTAGCGTCAGAATCTCGTGGCCATCATTAGTAACCAATATTGTATGTTCCCACTGAGCAGATAAAGAACGATCTTTCGTGACAACCGTCCAGTTATCGGGCAGTTGTTTAATATATCGTTTGCCAGCATTAATCATCGGCTCAATAGTAAATGTCATACCTGCTTCAAGTGTAAGTCCTGTGCCTGGCGTACCGTAATGTAAAACTTGTGGATCTTCGTGAAAAACCTTACCGATGCCATGACCACAATATTCGCGCACAATCGAAAAGTTTTGGGCTTCGCCATGCTGTTGAATAGCATGACCAATATCGCCTAATTGAATGCCAGGTTTGACCATACTGATACCGATTAACATAGCTTCACGTGCTGTATTACATAGGCGCTGAGCTAATATTGATGTTTTACCTACGTGGAACATCATGCTGGTATCACCATGATAGCCATCTTTAATAACAGTGATATCAATATTGATAATATCGCCGTCTTTGAGCTTTTTATTACTAGGGATACCATGACAAATCACATGATTTACTGAAGTGCAAATAGACTTGGGAAAACCATGATAATTTAGTGGTGCGGGGATAGCCTGCTGTTCATTCACGATATAGTTATGGCAAATTTGGTCCAACTCATCAGTTGTAATGCCTGCTTTCACATGAGGGGTAATCATGGTCAGTACATCAGCAGCGAGACGGCCCGCGACACGCATTTTTTCGATCTCATCAGCAGTTTTTATACTTACGGCCATTGTGGAAGTTATCCTAGGTATTAAGTGTTGATTGTTTATAGTTTGCCGTAAAATAACACTAACAACCAGAACTGTCTTTTTCACACACTATTTGTGTTGAAATGATTGTCCCACTTTACGGTTATCTAATTTATGTTAGGTAAATCAAATACATTGTTTTAACTGGCGTTTTATGGTATAAAATGCGCGCCTTTTAAGGCAGAAATCACACATGCACCGGCACGAGTATCGGGGTGCTAATTGCTTATGCAATCTAGTCGATACTTGGGGTGTGTGGAGGTTTAACCCCAACTTTTATATAAGGTAGAATTTAATAATGGCAAAAACAACTATGCGCCAAATGCTTGAAGCAGGCGTTCATTTCGGTCACCAAACACGTTACTGGAATCCAAAAATGGGTCCATTTATTTTTGGTAAACGTAACAATATTCACATCATCAACCTTGAGCACAGCTTACCAATGTTTAACGATGCGTTAAATTTCGTTGGTAAATTAGCGTCGAAAAAAGGTCGTATCCTGTTCGTAGGTACTAAACGTGCGGCTCAAGATGCAATTCGTGATGATGCGACTCGTGCAGGCATGCCTTTTGTTAACCGTCGTTGGTTAGGTGGTATGTTGACTAACTATCAAACAGTGCGTCAATCAATCAAACGTCTAGATTCAATTCAAGCAATGATCGAGTCTGGTAAGTTAGAAGGTTTGAAAAAGAAAGAAGTGTTAAACCTGACACGTGAACAAGAAAAATTAGAAAAAAGCATCGGTGGTATCCGTAAAATGGGTGGTTTACCTGATGCATTATTCGTAATTGACGTTGACCACGAACGTATTGCAATCAAAGAAGCAAACAACCTTGGTATTCCTGTTATTGCAGTTGTTGATAGCAATAGCAATCCAGATGGCGTTGACTATGTTATTCCTGGTAATGACGATTCTATGCGCGCAATCAAGCTTTATACAGCAAGCATGGCTGATGCGATTTTAGAAGGTCGTGCATCTGTAGCGACAGGTGATACTGAAGAGTTTGTAGAAGTTACAACAGAAAGCACAGAAACTGCTGCTGAGTAACATCTAATTAGAAACAATGTGCAGGCTCGCTATTACTAGCGGGCCTGTATTGTATGTATTGCCAGCGATTGGTTGATACAGAGATACAGATATAAAGGGTTAGTGAAATGGCAACAATTACTGCTGCATTAGTAAAAGAACTGCGTGAACGTACAGGTTCAGGCATGATGGAATGTAAAAAAGCATTGGTAGAATCTGATGGTGACATCGATGCTGCGATCGAAGCAATGCGTAAATCTGGTTTAGCAAAAGCGGATAAAAAATCAGATCGTGTTGCAGCTGAAGGTATTATTGCAATTGAAACAAGTGCCGATGGCAAACGTGCGGTCATGATTGAAGTTAACTCAGAAACAGACTTTGTTGCTAAGGCCGATGACTTTGTTAACTTTGTAAGCCAAGTTGCTAAAAAAGTGTTAGAAGCGCAACCAGCTTCTGTAGAAGAATTAATGGCACTAGCATTGAATGACGCTGGTGATAGCATTGAAACAGTGCGCCAAGCACTTGTTGCTAAAATCGGTGAAAACATCCAAGTTCGTCGTTTTGAATTAATGACATCTGAAGATGGTGTGATTGGTTCATACCGTCATGGTGATCGCATTGGTACGTTAGTCAAATTGACTGGCGGTGATTTAGCATTAGCAAAAGATCTAGCGATGCATGTCGCTGCAAGTCGTCCTCAAGCAGTTTCAGCGGCTGATTTACCAGCAGAATTACTTGAAAAAGAACGTGATATCGTGGCTACACAAGCGCGTGATAGTGGTAAACCAGAAGCGATCATTGAAAAAATGGTTGAAGGTCGTATGCAAAAATTCGTGAACGAAATTAGTTTACTAGGCCAATCTTTTGTTAAAGATCCTGATGTCACAATTGAAAAATTAGTTAAACAAGCTAACGCAACAGTTGATGCATTTTCATTCTTTGAAGTAGGTGAAGGTATTGAAAAAGCGGCTGATAACTTCGTTGAAGAAGTAATGGCACAAGCGAAAGGAAACTAAGTATGACCGAAACGGGAAAAAAGCCAGTTTATAAACGCATTCTGCTTAAATTAAGTGGTGAGGCGTTAATGGGGACTGCCGAATACGGTATTCAACCTGAGGTTATTTCTCGTTTTGCTAAAGAAATCTCTGAGCTCAGTGCCCAAGGCATTGAGCTCGGGATTGTCATCGGAGGAGGAAATATCTTCCGTGGCGCCGGTTTAGCAGCTAGTGGCATGGACCGTGTTAGTGCCGATCATATGGGAATGCTCGCGACGGTCATGAATGCATTGGCATTACAAGATGCATTAGAACGACATGGTGCTTTTTGCCGAGTGATGTCTGCTATACGCATTAATGAAGTATGTGAAGATTATCTACGTCGTCGCGCTATTAGACACCTTGAAAAAGGTCGCGTTGTTATTTTTGCTGCAGGAACAGGTAATCCTTTTTTCACTACTGATTCTGCGGCCAGTTTACGAGCCGTTGAAATTGGTGCGGATCTGATGCTTAAGGCCACGCAAGTGGATGGTGTTTATAATGCTGATCCTAAAAAAGACCCTAACGCTGTTCGTTATGATGAACTTAGTTACGATGAAGTGATCAATAAACGTCTAGCTGTGATGGATACAACTGCAGTTGTTATGTGTCAGGAACAGAAAATGCCGTTACGCGTGTTTGACGTTCACCAAACTGGTAATTTAACAAAAATTGTTTATGGCGAAGCAATCGGAACACTCGTTAAATAGCTTAAGTAGGAAAAAACATGATTGAAGATATTAAAAAAGACGCAGCGCAACGAATGAAAAAAAGTGTTAGTGCACTAGAAACATCAATGGCAAAAATCCGTGCTGGCCGCGCTCATACTAGTTTATTAGACCATGTTACTGTGCCTTATTATGGTTCTGATGTTCCTCTTAGCCAGGTTGCAAATGTTGGTGTAGAAGATTCACGTACGTTAACGGTGACACCTTGGGAAAAACCAATGTTGCCAGTTGTTGAAAAAGCAATTATGACATCAGACTTGGGCGTTAATCCTAACAGTGCTGGTATGACGATCCGAATTCCAATTCCACCATTAACTGAAGAACGTCGTCGTGATTTGGTAAAAGTAGCTCGGAACGAAGCTGAAGGTGCGCGTGTTGCAATTCGTAATATCAGACGTGATGCTAACAGTACGTTGAAAGATTTATTAAAAGAAAAAGAAATTTCTGAAGATCAACAGCGTGGTGCTGAAGATGATATTCAGAAATTAACAGATGCGACAATTAAAGAAGTCGATCGCGTGCTTTCCGAAAAAGAAACTGATTTGATGGAAGTGTAAGGTAGATTAAAACTACCTTATTTAACATGACTGCGGGTAATACGCACGTTC
The DNA here is from genome assembly GCA_041600795.1 of Methylophagaceae bacterium. GTDB lineage: Bacteria > Pseudomonadota > Gammaproteobacteria > Nitrosococcales > Methylophagaceae. The sequence goes on from JBFIJJ010000088.1 coordinate 7,872, forward strand.
CACAACATATTGCCATCATCATGGACGGTAATGGTCGTTGGGCAAAACAACGTCATCAGCCTCGATTTATGGGGCATCGTGCTGGTCTGAAAGCAGTTGAAAATATTGTTAAACATTGTGTTGAACGTGATGTTGCAGTGTTAAGTTTATTTGCCTTTAGCAGTGAAAACTGGCGACGACCGTCAAAAGAAGTGAGTTTATTGATGGAGTTGTTTGCTTTAGCATTGAAGCAGCAAGTAAAACGACTCAATGACAATAACATTCAACTTCGAATTATTGGCGACATCACTAAATTTAGTGGCAGCCTTCAAAAACAGATAGCGCATGCCACCGAGCTGACAAAAAATAATACAGGCTTAATCATCAATATTGCTGCAAATTATGGCGGACGTTGGGATATTACCCAAGCTGTCCAGCAGATTGCTGTCAAAGTAAAATTAGATGAAATAGACGCCTCAGACATTACTGAAGCATTGATTAATAGTTATCTGACTACAGCCAGCTTGCCCGAGCCGGATCTGTATATACGTACTGGCGGAGAGCAACGTGTAAGTAACTTCCTGTTATGGCAGCTTGCTTATACCGAGTTTTATTTTACTGATACTCTGTGGCCTGATTTTGATGGCGCGGCATTAGACCAAGCAATTAACTCATTTAATCAGCGTGAGCGTCGTTTTGGTAGAACATCTGAGCAATTAAAGGATGAACCTGATGCTTAAACAACGCTTAATCACTGCTATGGCTTTAATACCAGTAGTATTTGTAGCCATACTTTATCTTGATTCATCGCTATTCCAATGGCTATTTGCTGCAGTTGTTGGTCTTGCTGCAATAGAATGGTTTGCCATTATTGGTTTTAACACTAATCTAAATAAAATTATTACCTTAATGCTGTTGTTAGCGGCATTACTGTTAAGTCAATTTATTCCATTAACCACTATCGTTACGATATCGCTTGGATTTTGGTTGGCGATAACACTTTTAATAGTCGTCTTTGCCCATAAAGAGTTGCCTCGTGTTATCTCAAACGTTTTTCAACAAAAACAGTTTGCTTTATTCATAGCGATTCTTGCTTTGACTTTACTATGGATTAGCGTGATTCAGCTGCATAGCTCTTCATCCTTGGGGCCTAAACAAGTACTTTACGTTTTGGTATTGGTCTGGTTAGCAGATACAGGCGGTTATTTTGCTGGGAAACGTTGGGGTAAGACTGCATTAGCTAGAGCTATCAGTCCTAATAAGACTTGGGAAGGTGTTGCTGGCGCTATTGTTCTAGGAACTATCTGGGCCTTACTAGCGTATCAACTTGGTATTGCTGGAGAACTTAGCTTAGTTTCATGGTCAGTATTATCTTTAACCGCTTTATTGGTGTCCATCGTGGGTGATTTATTTGAAAGTGTTTTCAAACGTCTTCACCAAATTAAAGACAGTGGTAACTTATTACCCGGACATGGTGGCATGTTAGATCGTATGGATAGTTTGATTGCGGCCGTACCCGTGTTTACAGCTGGTTTATTTTTGTTGGGAGCGCTATAAAAGTGCAAACAGTAACGATTTTGGGTTCAACAGGCTCTATCGGTGTCAGTACACTCAATGTATTAGCTCAACATCCAGAAAAATTTAGGGTATATGCATTAACGGCGAATCAATCGGTCGACGTTATGTTTGAACAATGTCAACAATTCAAACCTACAATCGTTGTTATGCTCAATAATGATGCCGCTGATAAATTGCAATTAAAATTAACTCAATCAGGCTTAGAAACTGAAGTTCTATCCGGTGCTAGAGCGCTTGAGCAAGTTGCTGAAACTGAAGCAACAGATATAGTGGTTGCTGCAATAGTAGGTGCTGCAGGATTAATGCCTACCTTAGCTGCCGCTAAATCTGGTAAACGTATCTTATTAGCCAATAAAGAAGCACTGGTTATGAGTGGTGCTTTATTTATGCGTGAAGTTGAAGCCAATGGCGCGACCTTATTGCCAGTAGATAGTGAACACAATGCCATTTGGCAATGTTTGCCAGTAGGTGAGCAACAGCAACATCATTTTGATGGTAAAGGTGTGAGAAGACTGATCCTGACTGCATCAGGTGGTCCATTCCGAGATTTTGATACAGCACAACTTGAACATGTCACGCCTGAACAAGCCGTAGCCCATCCAAACTGGTCTATGGGGCAAAAAATATCTGTCGATTCAGCCACTATGATGAATAAAGGCCTAGAAGTGATCGAGGCGCATTGGTTGTTTGGTATGCCCGCAAATCAAATTGAAGTCATTTTGCACCGACAAAGCATTATTCACTCGATGGTTGATTATGATGATGGCTCAGTTCTGGCTCAAATGGGTAATCCCGATATGCGAACGCCAATTGCAAATGCCTTAGCTTGGCCTGAACGAATTGAGTCTGGGGTTGCACCACTTGATTTAGTCGCAGCTGGCAGACTAGATTTTACCAAAGCTGACTTTAATCATTTCCCTTGCTTAGCATTAGCATATAGAGCATTAGAAGCCGGTGGCACGAGCACTGCAATTCTTAATGCAGCTAATGAAGTTGCTGTTGATGCATTTTTAAATCATCAAATTGGTTTTACTCAAATAGCTAAAATAATTGATAGAGTGTTGACTGAACTGCCGTCGAATAATGGTGACACACTTGAACAAGTGCTAGCTGATGATGAACAAGCACGTCAGTTTGCCA
>JBFIJJ010000089.1:0-10513 GCA_041600795.1 Methylophagaceae bacterium
GATTGGTTCGGCAATTAACATTTCAAATTCATAGGAATAGCTATCGATATTACTTACTTGGGCTAAGCACTGATGAAGATCGGGTAATTTGCCATAGCTTGTCATGACATCATCTAAGTCTAACTCAAGTGTGGGTGCGAAGGCCTCACCTTTAAAATAAAATTCGACGCTTACGGTGATTTTGTTTGCCATGACAAATTACCTTTGAACCAGAGCACGTAATGCGTGTAAATAATCAGCTTCTGATGGTGCTGTATTGTTACGTTGTGCTAACCAAAGTGATTCGGTTAAACATTCCATCATTTGATGTTCAACTTCATGAGCATCAGCGTATTTATGCAATAACTGCTGATATATCGCACGGATGCCGTCAGGTCGATTGGTTGAAATTTGCTCATGCAAAGAGATGTGCAGACCCATATGCAAAAATGGGTTGGTTTGACCATCTTCGACAAAATAGTCTTGCTCTAAACTGGCATCACTCTGAAAAATTGAGTGATATTCAGGGTGAGCTTCGATGACTTGTGCAATACTTGTTTCTAAAGCATTAAGCGCCACATTATTCTGTTTTTTTTGCCAAACATCATGGTAAAACTGGCGTAGTTGCTGACGGTTTTGTCCAAACATTAGTTTTTTGTCATCTGTTTTTGCTGACGATGAAAGTCATCACACAAATCACTCACAACACAGCGTTCACATTGCGGTTTTCTGGCAATACAGACGTAGCGTCCATGCAAGATCAGCCAATGATGGGCATCTTGTTTGAATTCATTTGGCACCACTTTCATCAGTCGATCTTCAACCTCACGAACCGTTTTGCCTTTGGCTAGGCCAGTACGGTTAGCAAGACGAAATAGATGTGTATCAACTGCAATAACGGGATGTTTGAATATGGTATTTAATATGACATTTGCTGTTTTACGACCAACACCGGGAAGCGCTTCAAGTGCTGCACGATCTTCCGGTACTTCACCATTATGTAGTGTTAACAGTTGCTGACAAGTTTTAATAACGTTTTCAGCTTTACTATTAAATAAGCCAATAGTTTTGATGTATTGCTTGAGTCCATCAACGCCTAAATCTAGAATAGCTTGTGGCGTATTAGCAATAGGGTAGAGCTTATCGGTTGCTTTATTTACGCCAACATCGGTTGCTTGCGCCGATAAAATAACGGCGATCAATAATTCAAACGGACTAGCGTAATTGAGCTCTGTTGTTGGCTCTGGATTGTGAGCTTTCAGTCGAGCAAAAAACGCATGCCGCTGTTGTTGATTCATGCCTATCCAGCAACAGCTTCAGCTAGAACAGATTTGGTTTTAGCTTCTTTGGCTTTTTGTCGTGCATCAATGACATTTTTCAATGCAACAATTAAACCCAAGCCAATAAAGGCACCAGGTGGTAATAATGCAATTAAAAAGCCACGATAATTATCAAACACGACAATCGTAAATTGTCTTGCCGCTTCGCCAAACATTAAGTGGGCTTCACTAAACAATGTGCCTTGCCCAATCAACTCACGCATTGAACCTAATACAACCAGTACTGCGGTAAAACCTAGCCCCATCATTAAACCATCAACAATGGCTGGTCCCACTGGATTGCGTGATGCAAATGCTTCAGCACGACCCGTTATGGCACAGTTGGTTACGATCAATGGGATAAAAATACCTAAAATCACATATAACTCATGAAACCATGCATTCATTGATAATTCGATAATCGTTACAATTGATGCAATTATTAGCATAAACACAGGTAAACGAGCTTCGTCTGGAATGTGTTTTCGCAGTAGCGATACTAAACCATTCGATGCTACTAAGGTTAATATAGTTGCAAGCCCTAATCCTAGGCCATTTATCATGGTGTTGGTCACGGCAAGCAATGGACATAAACCTAATAGTTGGACGAGTGCAGGATTATTTTTCCATAAACCATCACGAATGATAGTGCTATATATGTTATTCATCTGGCGTCACCTCAAACAATGTGTCGCGATTTTTATTAAAGTACTCTAACGATTTTTTTACAGCACTGACCACTGCCCGTGGCGTAATTGTGGCTCCAGTGAACTGATCAAAGTGGCCACCATCTTTTTTAACTTTCCATTTAGATTCAGATGGATTTGTTAAAGACAGACCTTTGAATTGACGGATCCAATCTGATTTTTGTTCATTAATTTTATCACCTAGGCCGGGCGTTTCTTTGTGATTTATCGCGCGGACACCAGCGATGCTACCATCGAAATAAACACCAATAAGTAACTTGATTTCACCACTATAACCATTGGGAGCAACACTGGTGAAGATCGCCGCCACCGGCTTATCATCGAGGCGTGCCCTATAAATAGTTGTGTCTTCTTTTGTACCTAAAAGCTTGTTTTTAGTAATCACTAAAGTATCGCTTAAGATAGCATTATTATAGTCTTTACTATCTACTATCTCATTGATCGCCTTTAATAAGGCTTGGCGCTCATTTTCACTGATTTTTTCTCTGGTATTAGCTTCTGTCATCGCCACCAATGAGGTTGCAACGATAGCAAATATTGCCAACATGAAGCCAACACGAAAAATTTGTATTTTTAATGACGACATTATTTCACTGCTCCATATACTTTGGGCTGGGTGTAATAATCAATTAATGGCACCAACATATTCATTAAGATTACGGCAAATGCAATACCATCAGGGTAACCACCCCACACGCGAATGATATAAGTTAATAAACCGACGCCAGCACCAAACACTAATCGACCTTTAACGGTGGTGGCAGCTGTAACAGGATCGGTTGCAATAAAAAATGCGCCTAACATTGTGCCGCCACTCAACAAATGGAAAAGTGGTGAAGCCGTTGTTTCTGGTGCAATCAACCATGTGATAACACTAATCGCTAACAGGCCTGTTAACATTGCAACTGGTATGTGCCAGCTTATTACGCGGCGATACAATAATGCTAGACCACCGATGGCAAACCAGATGTTGACCCATTCCCAGCCTTTACCACCAAAATGACCAAATAATGGTTGTTGAATCACTTGTGATGGTGCGTGTAGTAATCCAATTTCAGTTTTCATCGCATCAAGTGGGGTAGCACCAGATATAGTATCAATAGCTGTACTTAATTGGCCATGAAAGATCATTTGAAATGCGGAATTAAAATCTACAGGAGAATCACTTAATGTTGATATAGGTAACCATGTTGTCATTTCAAGCGGAAATGAAATTAACAGTAAGACATAAGCAACCATTGCTGGGTTGAATGGGTTATAGCCTAGTCCGCCATATAAATGTTTAGCAAAAATAATGGCAAACAGAATCCCGATCGTTGTTAGCCACCAAGGCGCCAGTGGTGGCAGAGCAATAGCCAGTAACACCGCGGTCACAATTGCACTGCCATCGGTTAAAAAAGGCTTAATTGGACGGTCACGTAGTTTTAACATTAATGCTTCAGCGAGTAATGCAATTGTAACTGCAAGTACGATATTGATCAGAACGCCGGGCCCAAAAAAATAAACCAAAGCAATCACGGCCGGAATCAATGCTATTAGTAGCTGCGTCATTACCAAGGTGACACGATTAATTCCTGATAAAAACGGTGAAGATAATCTACTTAAAGGCATGCTTAGCTCTCCGTTTCGTCAGCTGAGGATTGTGCTGCTTTTTCTTGTTTTTCTTTGGCGGCCTGAGAGGCTGCTAATGCCAATTTTCGTTGACGTTGTCGCTCTTCTTTTTCTTGTTGCTCAAGTTCGAGACGAGCTAAACGATTTTCATGACGAATACGCGCATTGTCAGACTTTATTGCTTCGAGTTCTTGGTTCATTGTTTCTGTTTTAGCAAAACGGAAGTAATGAACTAAAGGGATCTTACTCGGGCACACATAACTACAACAGCCACATTCGATGCAATCAAATAGGTTGTATTGACGTGTCTTTTCTAGATCTTTATCGCGAGCATACCAATATAATTGCTGCGGTAATAAGCTGACAGGGCAGGCTGTAGCACATTCACCACAGCGTATGCATGGCAAAGGTTTTTCTACTGGTGCTGCATTGTCAACACCCACTAAAATACAGTTTGCCGTTTTTGTGACGGGCAAATTATCACCAGATAGGTTATAGCCCATCATTGGTCCACCCAGAATAAATGGTGCATTCGGCTCGCGGCTAGTTTCACAAAAGGCCAGCAATTCATGCATTGGTGTTCCGAACAAGGTCTCAAAATTACCAGCATGTTTTACATCGGTACCCGTGACCGTGACAATACGTGAAATTAAAGGCTCACCATGGATAATGGCACGACCAATGGCATAAGCGGTTCCAACGTTATGGCAGACAATACCAATGTCGATAGGTAATCCATGGCTAGGTACTTGTTTGCCAGTGACTACTTGAATAAGTTGTTTTTCACTACCAGCAGGATAACGGGTAGGTACAACCATAATTTCAGTGTCAGTCAAGTGAGGTCGGGCAGCTAAAGCTAATGTCATAACGGAAATAGCTTCAGGTTTATTACTCTCTATCGCGATAACACAGTTTTTTACACGTAATGCAAAACGGATAATCTCAATACCATCGAGAATGCCATCAGCTCGTTCACGCATTAACATATCATCACAGGTAATATATGGTTCACATTCGACACCATTGATGATCAATGTTTCGACATGATGATGTACACCTGGGTTGAGTTTGATAAAGCTTGGAAAACCAGCTCCACCTAGACCAACTATGCCTGCCTCACGCACATGCTGACGAATATCATGTTCAGATAGTTGCGTGTAGTCTGCGATAGGTTGGTGTTCTATCCAGGTATCTAGGCCATCTGTTTCGATAGTGATACACAGTGCAGATAAGCCTGATGGATGTGGAATGGGTTGTTCATCAATTGCACTGATAGTCCCAGAACTAGGGGCATGTAGATACACTGAAACATGACCATCCGCTTTAGCAATTTTCTGACCTTTGAGTACTTTGTCTCCGACATTCACAATGGGTACAGAAGCTGCGCCAATGTGTTGCTGTAATGGCAAGATCAGCTTTTTACTTAGTGGTGTTTTGCGAATAGGGGTCTGTGTTGAGCGCTTTTTTTGACCATTAAGCACTAAACCACCAGGAAATGAACCGGCAACAGCACTCATGCGCGATCCCCTAATTGGAGATCAACATGATCAGGATCAGGCCAACGCCATGTGTTTGGATTTTGTTTTGTTTCAACCATATCAATACAATCTACAGGGCACGGTGGTAAGCACAATTCACAACCAGTACATTCACTTGCGATAACCGTATGCATATGTTTTGCGGCACCTAAAATAGCATCAACAGGGCAAGCCTGAATGCATAAGGTGCAGCCAATGCAACGATCTTCATCAATCACGGCTAATGTTTTGGGTTTTTCGACACCACATTCTTCATCAAGCGGTTTGGGCTCAACTTCTAATAACTCAGCCAAGGCTTGAATCGTTGCTTCACCACCCGGTGGGCAACGGTTAATATCAGCTTCACCTGCAGCAATGGCTTCTGCATAAGGGCGGCAACCAGCAAAACTACATTGGCCACATTGCGTTTGAGGTAATAACTTATCAATTTGATCGGCAATTGGATCACCTTCGACCTTAAATCGAAGAGATGCAAAACCCAGCAATAAACCAAAGATAAGAGCCATCACCGTGATGGCAATAATAGCTGTAAACATAGATTAAACCTTAACTAGGCTAGCAAAGCCCATAAAGGCCATAGACATAAGTCCAGCTGTGATTAAACCGATAGCGGCACCTTGAAACGGCACAGGTACATCGGCAGCAGCAATACGTTCACGCATCGCAGCAAAAATAATTAACACCATTGAAAAACCGATAGCCGCACCAAAGCCATACAGGGCTGATTCAATAAAACCATGTTGTTCTTGTACGTTCAATAATGCGACACCTAATACTGCACAGTTAGTTGTTATTAACGGTAGAAAAATACCGAGAACTTGGTACAACAATGGACTTGTTTTATGGACAACAAGTTCAGTAAATTGAACGACCACCGCAATCACAAAGATAAAACTTATTGTTCTAAGAAATTCGATGCCAAGAGGAGTCAATAGGTATTCATTAATCAAATAACTTGTAATTGACGACAAGGTCAATACAAAAGTAGTTGCTAAGCCCATGCCCATAGCCGTTTCTAATTTGCGAGAAACACCCATAAATGGGCACAAGCCCAAGAATTTAACTAGGACAATATTATTCACCAAGATGGTGCTAATCAATATGAGGGCATACTCTGCCATATAATAACCTACTAAAACTATCAGGAATATTGGGAGACTAACATTCTATATCCGTTTTGTAACGGAACATTATAGCTTATTTTGACCGCATCAGCAGGATTAATCTTGCATTTTAATGCTTGCTTATGAACAGCTTAGCCTATTTATGGTTGATTTGAGATAAACGTATTTAACTATTTTTCTCGTCTGTTTTGCACCGCTGTCGCTAATTCACGAAGAAGTACTTCGCTATTATCCCATGCCATACAGGCATCAGTAATGCTCTGACCATAGACTAGCTCTTTGCCTGGCGTAGCATTTTGTCGACCACCAATAAGGTTACTTTCTAGCATTAGCCCCATGATACGTCTTTCACCATTACTAATTTGTTGGGCTACATCACGACAGACAACTTCTTGTTGGATATGACTTTTACCACTGTTAGCATGACTACAATCAACCATAAAACGGGCTGCTTGACCTGTTCTGCCAATAATTTCAGCGGCTTCGTTAATACTCTTAGCATCGTAGTTAGGTGTTTTACCACCACGTAAAATAACATGGCAGTCAGGATTACCTGTCGTTGAAAAAATGGCTGAGCGGCCAGCTTTCGTCATAGACATAAAGTGATGTGGTTTAGACGCCGATAGACAGGCATCAACCGCGATTTGCAAACCACCATCGGTTGCATTCTTAAAGCCAACTGGACAAGATAAACCTGATGCTAATTCACGATGACCTTGACTTTCAGTTGTTCTAGCGCCAATAGCTCCCCATGAGATCAAGTCTGCAATATATTGCGGGCTAATTAAATCTAGATATTCGCTACCAGCGGGTACGCCCATTTCTGCTAAATCAAGCAATAATTTACGGGCGAAATGGAGGCCATCATTTATTTTGAAGCTGCCATCAAGATACGGATCATTGATCAGTCCTTTCCAACCAACTACGGAACGAGGCTTTTCAAAATAGACTCGCATGACGATATGGAGATCATTTTTGAGTTCAGTAATGAGTGGGAGTAAGCGACGAGCATAGTCTCGAGCCGCATCAGGATCATGTATTGAGCAGGGTCCGATAATAACTAATAAGCGATCATCTTTACCATGAATAATGTCTTGAGTTTGTTTGCGAGCATTAAAAACCGTTGCTGAAGCATTGTCAGTAATCGGTAATTCTTGGTGTAGCTCAGCTGGAGGCAGGACTTCCTGCAATCCAGTAATTCGCAAATCGTCAGTGTTGTATAACATGTTGAGAGAGGCTCGGACACAATTAGGTAGTCAGGCATTTTACATGCTGAATGCGATTTATGCTATTTGATGTCTGGTACACAGTGAATTGTCATCCGTGCCGAAGAGGGGTAAAACACTATTTTTCTTTTAGTTATGCTTCTGCTTCTGCCATGTGATCTAAAACAAGTGTAATGGCTTCGTGAATAGATCTGGAATATTCGACTAAGCCATTTTCTTTATGAATACCGACTTTTCTGAGTTTCAAAATCATTCGTGCATCAAGATTATTAATAATCATTTTGATGTTATGTTGTTTGAAGTTTTTAGCGATAGACTCCATTGCAATCATTGCTGTCATATCCAACATCGTCACGTCAGACATATCTAGAATGACAGTTTTAACATCACTGATATGGGTGAGTACACTCAGGGCCTTTTGTGCAGATCCAAAAAACATAGCGCCATTGACATCGTAAATTAAAACATCATTGGGTAATTCATCAGCTCGTGGGTGCTCTGTTTCATAGTTTGGAATTAATTTCAAACCTGTTAATTCAATGCTTCGTCGAATAAATAACACGGCCGCTAGGCCTAAGCCAACAGCAACGGCAATTTCCATATCAAATAATACGGTTAACGTGAAACACGTCAACAAAGTCGCTTTATCTCCTGCTGGTGCGACTTTTATGATACGGATAAAGTGCTTTAATTCACTCATATTCCAAGCAACGAGTAATAGTAATGCAGCAATGGCAGCCATTGGGATATAGGCCAATAATGGTGCTAACACTAAAATAGACCCTAAAATAAACACCGAATGAACAACTGATGCCAGTGGTAATGTGCCACCACTACGGATATTACTGGCGGTACGTGCAAGCGCAGCTGTCGCAGGTAAACCACCAAAAAATGGTACGATTATATTGCCTATGCCTTGACCAATTAGTTCATCATTAGGATTATGCGTTTTACCTGACATACCATCAGCAACAACGGCACAAAGTAATGACTCTAACGCCCCAAGTATTGCGATAGCGAAGGCTGCGCCCATTAAAGAGCGAATAAGGTCAAATGATAATCCGATAGTGTTTCCATCACGATCTGGTAAATGCCAGGGGAGGTTGAATTCTGGTAAAAAGGGCGGAATGCCGTTACCGATCACACCATCAAGATTATAGTGAAAATGTGAACCGATAGTTGCCACTTCAAATCCGGGTATGAGCAGCGTTGCTAGCCAAGCAGCAATCGAACCAATCAATAAACCTATTAAATGTGCTGGGATCTTAGATTGTAAACGCTGCCAGCTAAATAATACTGTAAGAGTGAGTAGTCCGATGATGCTTTCTTGCCAATTTGGGTGGGGTAGAGCTTGAACGATCACTGATAAATTGTCGATATAATTACCGTTAAGACCAGTAATATCTAAGCCTAGTAAGTCTTTTATTTGCAACGTGGCTATGACCACAGCAATGCCAGATGTGAAACCAACAGTGACAGGATAAGGCACAATTTGAATTAGACCACCTAATCGAGCAAGACCAAGTAATATCAAAATAATGCCGGCCATCAAGCCGCTAACCAACAAGCCACCGAGGCCAAATTGTTGAACAATAGGCAATAAAATCACAACAAACGCAGCGGTTGGGCCCGATATATTGACTTTGGATCCGCCTGTTAAAGCAATGATAATTCCTGCAACAATGGCAGTATAAAGCCCATGTTGAGGGGCAACGCCACTGGCAATTGCCAAGCCCATAGAAAGCGGTAAGGCAATAATGCCAACAGACAGGCCGGCGATGATATTAGACTGAATTTCGCTAAGCGATGGTTTGCTTTTAAACGATCGACGTAATGCTGAAAACACCTTATTTTAACTAACTTGAAATTGAAGTATCAGGCTAAGGGATGAAACTTATCGGCATTAAGCCATAGATGCACCCAAATACTGGCTGCATAGCCTAATGCAATTGCCCAAATCCATTTGAGGTGTGCAAAGAAGGTATAAATACCACGTGCTTGCCCCATTACTGCAACACCCGCAGCAGAGCCAATTGATAGTAAAGAACCACCAACACCGGCCGTAAGCGTCACAAGCAGCCATTGACCATGACTCATATCAGGCATCATCGATAATACCGCGAACATTACCGGGATATTATCAACTACAGCCGAGATGAGACCTATTAAAATATTAGCGGTCGTTGGGCCCATATCACCATACAATACATGTGAACCAAGGGTTAAATAACCAATTGTACCTAGACCGCCAACACATAAAATAATGCCATAGAAAAACATCAAGGTATCCCACTCAGCACGTTCCAATTGCTGAAAAATATTAAATGGTTCTTTGGTTGTGTCCGCTTTTTCAATGGTTAATGACGATTGTCCATCATATGCTTCCGTAACAGTTTTACGTTTATCGATCATTTTGAGCCTATAGCCATACAGCTTAAGGATACCCAAACCAGTCATCATCCCGATAACGGGCGGAATGTGTAAGAAATTATGAGCACATACAGCCATAGTAATTGTGATCAAAAATAATCCAACTACAACCAATGCACCTTCTTTCATTTCTGCTGTTTCGTTGAGTGCAGGTGGCTTTTCATTTGACACTGCGAGCGACATTAGCAGTGCTGGAACAAACCAGTTGATTACTGATGGAATAAATAAAGCAAAGAATTCATGGAAATCGACCACGCCTTTTTGCCAAACCATTAAGGTTGTAATATCACCGAATGGGCTAAAGGCACCGCCGGCATTAGCTGCAACAACAATATTTATGCACGCGACAGCGACAAATTTATGATTGTTTCCACCTACAGCCATTGCAACTGTTGCCATTAACAGTGCTGTTGTTAAGTTGTCTGCAATAGGAGAGATGAAAAAAGCCAACAGGCCTGTAAGCCAGAAAATAGTTCGTAAAGAGAAACCTTGATTGACTAACCAACTTCTAAGGGCATCGAATACACCACGTTCCCCCATAGTATTAATATAGGTCATCGCGGCAAGTAAGAATAACAA
>JBFIJJ010000090.1:0-10440 GCA_041600795.1 Methylophagaceae bacterium
ACGTGCACCGCCCAAGGCAGCAAACATCGTACGATAGTGTACCGGCTGTGGTGTTGGAATCGATGCATTTGGATCACCCATTGGCGCTGCGACAATCATTCCACCTTTGATAATCAAACTGGGTTTAGTCGCAAAAAAAGCCGGTGACCATAAAACAAGATCGGCTAATTTACCCACTTCAATTGAACCGACTTCATGCGAAATACCATGAGTAATCGCAGGATTAATGGTGTATTTGGCGATATAGCGTTTTGCTCGAAAATTATCGGCAGTGTCATCATCTGTTGCTAAGGGTCCGCGTTGCACTTTCATTTTGTGTGCTGTTTGCCATGTCCGCGTTATAACTTCACCTACTCGTCCCATCGCTTGAGAATCTGAAGCAATCATCGAAAATGCCCCAAGATCATGCAAGATATCTTCTGCAGCAATGGTTTCACGCCGAATACGCGATTCAGCAAAAGCAACATCTTCTGCGATATTAGGATCTAAATGATGGCAGACCATCAACATATCTAAATGTTCATCAACCGTATTAACCGTATAAGGACGTGTTGGATTGGTTGATGATGGCAATACAAACGATTCACCGCAGGCTTTGATAATATCTGGGGCATGACCACCACCAGCACCCTCAGTGTGATAGGTGTGAATGGTTCGGCCTTTCATTGCAGCTAATGTATGTTCGACAAAACCTGATTCATTTAAGGTATCGGTATGAATTGCAACCTGTACATCCATCTTGTCTGCAATTGATAAACAATTATCAATAGTTGCGGGTGTTGTTCCCCAATCTTCATGCAGTTTTAAGCCAATGGCACCAGCCCGAACTTGTTCTTCTAGCGGTTCCGGTAAGCTAGCATTGCCCTTGGCGAGATAACCAATGTTCATCGGCAAATCTTCTGCCGCTTGCAACATGCGATGCATATTCCAAATGCCAGGTGTACACGTTGTCGCATTCGTACCGGTTGCCGGTCCTGTGCCACCACCTAACATAGTGGTCACACCAGACATTAAGGCTTCTTCAACTTGTTGCGGACAAATAAAATGAATATGAGAATCAATACCGCCAGCCGTTAAAATTTGTCCTTCACCTGCAATAACCTCTGTTCCCGCACCAACTAAGATATCGACTCCCGGTTGCACATCAGGATTGCCGGCTTTACCAATAGCCACGATTCGCCCATGTTTAATACCAACATCGGCTTTAATAATGCCCCAATGATCCATAATAAGTGCGTTAGTGATAACAACATCAACTACATCAGCATCAGAACTTTGACATTGGCCCATGCCATCACGAATAACTTTACCGCCACCAAACTTAACTTCATCGCCATAGATAGTGCGATCGGCTTCTACTTTAATCCACAATTCGGTATCACCTAAACGGACACGGTCGCCAGTAGTTGGACCATACATCTCCATATAGGCTTGTCGACTAATTGTTGTCATTTCATGTCCTCCAAAGCACCCATTACTTGTGCATTAAAACCATAGACAACTCGGTCACCCGCATAAGCCACAAGTTCAACTTGTCGCGTTTGCCCTGGTTCGAAACGTACTGCCGTACCCGCTGCAATATCGAGTCGAAAGCCGTATGTTTTATCACGTTCAAACATTAACGCTGGATTGGTTTCATAAAAGTGATAATGTGAACCAACCTGAATCGGTCTATCGCCGGTATTTGCAACATTAACCGTTACTTTAGCTCGGCCTTCATTCAGTACAATATCGCCTTGTGCAACCTGTATTTCGCCTGGGATCATACTGAATACTCCTTAAACAATCGGGTCATGAACAGTCACCAACTTGGTGCCATCTGGAAATGTTGCCTCAACCTGTACATCGTGAATCATTTCAGCAATACCCGACATCACATCATCTTTAGTTAATAAGGTACGTCCATAATCCATTAATTCAGCCACACTCATGCCATCACGAGCCCCTTCTAATACCGCTGCACTAATATAGGCAATTGCTTCAGGATGATTGAGCTTTAACCCACGCGCTTTGCGTCGCTCAGCCAGTAAGCCTGCTGTAAATAGTAATAACTTGTCTTTTTCTCTCGGTGTTAAATTCATGCTTGGTTCCTAACTATGTAGCCCATATTCGTGGTGGACAGGCTTTTCGTCCTATAATTTCTGGTCTTAATGCCATCCATAATTGTGTGAAAATTCGTCGACTATGCTCGGTAGAATCGCCGATATAACGTATCAACAGACAATCCTCAATTAAGGTTGCTGCAATAACATGCTCTGTATGTTTACTTAAAATGTTACGTGCAATTTCGAGGGCGTTATTATCCGCGGGCGTTGCCACCATCATCGACATAACAGGATGACCACGTAATGACGTAGGCGCATTAAGTCGAGTTTGGTTTATCAGTAATCGCTCCAAAATGACTGGACGATTGGCTTTATACAAAGAAAAGCTGAAATTTACCCGCCCTGATGTGAAGCTCTCATCATTTGCTGGCAAGCCAAAACAATGTGTTTCCCAACCAATAAAACGTGCTGTTTCAGCAAGGTTAATTTTGGTTGCCATGTTTACTTCAGCACCCGGGAAATAAATATTTTCTTGGGGTAACCATTCTAATACGCTGTCATTATTAACAGTAAGATGCTGTTGTTGTACTGCAGTTTGGGCTTGGCTTCGATAAAACTTAGTTGCCCCAGGTGTCGTTAACAAAGCATTGGCCTGCTCATTCACAGTTGCTTTAATTGTTAAGCTATCGCCGCCAACAACCCCACCCGGTGGGTGTAATACATAAAGATGGCAAACATTACCTTCGGGATAAAAAGCGCGTTGAACCCGAAGTGGCCCACGCTGCATTGATTTAGCTAAAACGGTTTTATCTATACGCTGACTAAACTCAAGTTCTAGGTGTGCCTGCCAACCAGATGAACTGGCTTGTTGCAAACCTGTTTCCAGCATCATACCGTCAGATACTCACTCACCAAATCATCACTTAATTCAGAAATATCACCTTTCGCCACCGCACGACCACGTTCCATGATCACAAACTGATCAGCCACTTTTCGGGTTATCGGTAATTTTTGTTCTACTAAAAGCACAGTTAAACCAATTTCTTTATTAAGTCGGTTAATAATATCACCAATTTCCTGCACGATATTAGGTTGAATTCCTTCGGTAGGTTCATCGAGAATTAACATCGTTGGGTCAAGCACTAAAGCTCGGCCTATTGCTAATTGCTGCTGCTGGCCACCAGACAAATCACCACCTCGACGACCTGACATTTCTTTTAAAACAGGAAACATCTCATAGATAGACTCCGGAATGGTGCGAACCTTATCTCGGCGTGATGTTAAACCGATTTTTAAATTTTCTTCTACCGTCAGCAAAGGAAATATTTGACGACCTTGAGGCACATAGCCAATCCCCATACCTGCACGTTTTTCGGCTGATAACTTAGATAAATCCTCACCATCAAACAGCATGCGGCCTGATTGGATTGGTAAAATGCCCATCACACTTTGTACTAAGGTTGTTTTGCCAACACCATTACGCCCCATCAAACAGGTACATTTACCTTTTGTTATGTCTAAGTCTAAGTCCCATAGGGTATGGCTCTCACCATAGAACTGATTTAATTGTTCAATTTTCAACATGATTAACTACCCAAATAGACTTCAACAACTCGAGGATCATTTTGCACCTCATCCATCGTGCCCTCGGACAACACCGAACCTTGGTGTAATACGGTCACTTTGCGTGCAATAGAACGAACAAAATCCATATCATGTTCAACTACCACCACAGAATGTTCACCGGCAAGCGAAGTCAATAATTCACCCGTTTTTTCCATTTCCTGATGCGTCATACCCGCTACCGGCTCATCCACCAGCAATAATCGAGGCCGCTGCATCAGTAACATGCCAATCTCTAGCCATTGTTTTTGACCATGAGATAAAGCACCAGCACGCTGCATCGCATTATCTTGTAAGCCAATTTTAACCAAAACTTGTTCGATATTATCGCGTTGCTCACCTGTTAGTGTTGCAAACAAAGTAGCCCAAACGCCTTTGTCACACTTCATCGATAACTCAAGATTTTCAAATACACTGTGGTTTTCGAATATGGTTGGCTTCTGAAATTTTCGTCCAATGCCTGCATTGGAAATTTCAGGTTCTGTCATACGCAACAGATTCATTGATTGGCCAAAATACACCGTGCCATTATCAGGACGTGTTCGACCCGTAATAATATCCATCATCGTAGTTTTACCCGCACCATTTGGCCCGATGATGCAGCGTAATTCACCATCATTAATGTACAAATTAAGGTTATTGATAGCCTTAAATCCATCAAAGCTGACCGAAACATCTTCCATATACAAGATGATATCTTTACTTACATTTAAGTTGGGATTGATGTCAGGTTTTAGAAACTCAAACACCTCATCACGGCGCATCACTTCACGCACAGTATCTAAGGCACTCATGCTTGAGCCTCCTTATTTCTATTAAATAATCCAGCCACACCTTGTGGTAAATACATGGTTGCAAAGATAAACAATCCCCCTAATGCATATAGCCATATTTCTGGAAAGGCACCGGTAAAATAGGTTTTAGAAAAGTTAACTAAAATGGCACCAACAACCGCACCATATAATGTCGAACGACCGCCAATCGCAACCCAAATGACCATTTCAATCGATAATAACGGTGAAAACTCACCAGGATTAATAATCGCGACTTGAGGTACATATAAGGCGCCAGCTATACCGGCGAGAATGGCCGAAAAAGTGAAGATCCATAACTTAACGTTCTCTACTCGATAACCAATAAAACGTAATCGATCTTCCGAATCTCGCACGGCAATGGCGACACGCCCCAACTTTGATTGAACAATCGCACGACAGGCTAAATAACCAAAAGCTAAGGCAATAGCTGAAGCCAGAAATAAGCCGATCCGCGTTGCATCAGTTTGCAATGAAAAACCAAGAATATCTTTAAAATCGGTTAGACCATTATTACCACCAAAACCAAGTTCGTTTCTAAAAAATGCCAGCATCAAGGCATAGGTCAATGCTTGGGTCATGATTGATAGATAAACCCCTGTTACCCGAGAACGGAATGCCAACCAGCCAAATAGATACGCTAAAAGTCCTGGTACCAACATGACCATTAAGGCTGCAAACCAGAACTGATCAAAGCCATGCCAGAACCAAGGTAACTCTTTCCAATTTAGAAAAACCATAAAATCTGGTAATTCAGGGTTACCATAAACACCTCGATCCCCAATCTGACGCATCAGATACATACCCATGGCATAACCGCCCAAGGCAAAAAAGGCACCATGACCCAAACTTAAAATACCTAAAATACCCCAGACTAAATCCACCGCTATCGCCAACAAAGCATACGTTAGGTATTTTCCTAATAAGGTGACGGTATAGGTACTTATGTGAAAAGCATTACCCTCAGGCACAACTAGGTTTAACAACGGCACTAAAAGGCTAACGACTAATAAAATCGTCAGAAAAACTTGGCCGCCGCGATCATCTTTGAGTATTTTCTTTAAAAACATATTATTTAATCCCATCATTATTTTTATTCATGGATTTAATCTAAGTTGCAGCTCGACCTTTTTGTGGAAATAGTCCACGAGGTCGTTTCTGAATAAATAAAATGATGAATATCAACACCAAAATCTTGGCTAAAACAGCTCCAGCCCATGGTTCGAGTAATTTATTAGTGATACCTAAGCCTAACCCAGCAACTAAGGTGCCCCATAAATTACCTACACCACCGAACACTACAACCATAAATGAATCGATAATGTAGGCCTGCCCCAAATTAGGTCCAACATTAGTTAACTGACTTAACGCCACACCAGCAACACCGGCAATACCTGATCCCAAACCGAATGTCATGGCATCAACCCAATTGGCTTTAACACCCATTGATCTGGCCATAGCCCTATTTTGAGATACAGCCCTTACCTTCAAACCTAAAGTTGTTTTCTTGAGAATAAAGAACAATATTGCAAACACAATCAGAGCAAAAATAACGATGTAGAGTCGGGTCAAGGTCAAGGCTAATGCTTCATTAACCTGCCATACACCACTCATCCATGATGGTGTTTCTACAGCACGATTTAATGGACTGAAAATTGAACGAACTAGCTGTTGTAACACTAGGCTGACACCAAATGTAGCCAATAAGGTTTCTAATGGTCTGCCATACAGGAATCGAATAATGCCTCTTTCAATTAATATACCAACGGAACCTGACACAATAAATGCGAGAGGAATGGCAATTAATACCGAATATTCGATTAAATTTGGCAGCCACAATTGAACAACATAGGTGGTATAAGCGCCAAGCATAATCAATTCGCCATGAGCCATATTGATGACGCCCATGACGCCAAAGGTTATGGCCAAGCCAATAGCTGCGAGAACTAACACCGAACCGAGACTTAAACCAAAAAATAAGGTTTCAACTTTGGCGTAATTACTAACACGCTGCTCTATCTTGCTTAATGTTTTTGTTGCGAGTTGTTTGATGTCAGGATCAGTTGCATTCTCACTGACTTCGGCAAGCACTTGACGCACACTAGGGTTAACGCTGTCCTTAACTTTAGTAATTAGGCTAATGGTGTCGCCTTCATTCTTCTTAAGCAATAAGGTAGAAATCGCAATATTTAATTGTGCTTTGACTTCATCATCCTGCTCTAATTCAAAGCGCTTTTGTAATGGTGCTAATTGTCCTACATCAATTTGACTTAACACCTGAGCAACAGCTGTTTTCCTTACATCTGCATCGTCATCATTAAGTTCAATCATTGCTAGTGAATCACGCAATGTAGTCCGTAAACTATTACTAATGATAATTTTTTTCCATTCAGACGACTTAGCGACACCGAGATTTTCAGCATTTAATACTGATACGGCATAATCTTTTCCAGCCTTTTCAGTTAACACTGCAACTAATTTATCTGATTTTCGATAATGAAGCTGACTATTGAGTAAGCCATTTATCACCATAGCTAAACGTTTATCATTGCTCTGGGCAAGCTTATCTATAGCTTGTGTTCTCTTTTTAAAATTAGACGATGTTAAGTCCGATAGTGCCATTTCAAAAGAAGAAGTCGCTTCATCATCAGCATAAGATGAAGCACTAAACGGTAGTATTACCATTAGCATTACTAGGAACATTCTAGTTATATAAGTCATTACTCACGCTCTTAAAAATTATGTAATTTTTGAATAAAGCATTCTTTATTCAAAAATAACTCAATCATAAATCTATTAATTCTCACAAAAATGGCCAGACACAAGTCAACATAAATTTGTGTCTGGCCAAAGAATCAAATGCCTCTAGTTATTAGAAGTTTTGGCCTGAACATTTTGCAGTTTTCACGTTGTAGTTACCACATGAAAGCGGTGCACGCCAATCTGAAATAAGGTCTTTTGAACCTTCTAAGTAATCAGACCAAGCATCACCTGCAACTAAACCAGATGTTTCCCAAACGACACCAAATTGACCGTCATCTTGGATTTCACCAATCACAACTGGTTTTGTGATGTGATGATTTGGCATCATCGCTGAATAACCACCAGTTAAGTTCGGAACAGAAATACCGATAATGGCTTCTTGTACCGCGTCAGGATCAGTTGTGCCTGCTTTTTCTACCGCTTGAACCCACATATTGAAACCGATATAAGTCGCTTCCATAGGGTCATTAGTCACACGCTTGTCATCTTTTGTGAAATCGTGCCATGCAGAGATAAATTCAGAGTTAGCTTCTGATTCAATACTCATGAAGTAGTTCCAAGCCGCTAAGTGACCTACTAGTGGTTTTGTATCCATACCAGATAGTTCTTCTTCACCCACTGAGAACGCGACGACAGGAATATCTTCAGCAGAAATACCTTGGTTACCAAGCTCTTTATAGAAAGGAACGTTTGCATCACCATTGATCGTAGATACTACTGCTGTTTTCTTGCCTGCAGAACCAAACTTCTTAATATCAGATACGATTGACTGCCAATCAGAGTGACCAAATGGTGTGTAGTTGATCATGATATCTTCTTTAGCCACACCTTTAGAGATTAAGTATGCTTCAAGAATTTTGTTGGTTGTTCGTGGATAAACATAGTCAGTACCCGCTAATACCCAACGTTCAGCACCCACATCATTCATTAAGTAATCAACAGCTGGGATAGCTTGTGTGTTTGGCGCCGCACCTGTGTAGAACACATTTTTAGATGATTCTTCACCTTCATATTGAACTGGGTAGAACAAAAGGCTATTTGCTTCTTCAAATACTGGCAATACTGATTTACGAGAAACGGATGTCCAGCAACCAAATACTGCGGATACTTTGTCTTTATCAATTAACTCTTTTGCTTTTTCAGCAAATAAAGGCCAGTTAGACGCAGGGTCAACCACAACAGGTTCTAGTTTTTTACCTAAAAGACCACCTTTTTTGTTTTGTTCGTCAATCAACATCAACACAGTATCTTTTAATGTTGTTTCACTGATCGCCATCGTGCCAGATAATGAATGCAACACGCCGACTTTAATTGTGTCATCAGCGGCATAGGCACTGCTTGCCATCAATACACCTGCTGAAACCAACGATGTTACTAATTTACGTTTGAAACTCATGTTTTATTTCTCCGAAATTGTTAGCGTTATGCCGTAGATTAATATTGGTATTGAAGACCGATTTTGAATGTATCTTGATCAGCACTACCAGATGAATCAGCCATTTGATATAACACTGAAATACGTGCGTTATGGCCGCTAATGATGTAGTTGAAACCTAACTCTGTTTCATCGCTATCAGCACCACTATCGGGGCTAACATCTGAATAACGAACGTAAGGTTGAATTTTGCCAATGCCAATCATATCCGGGAACATGTACAAGGCGGTTGCGGTATAAGCATCACCTTCAAAAAGATTCAAACCACCCGTTTTGCTATCAGTATCGAAATCTTTATATTCAGCTTCAAGTGTTACAACCCCTTTATTTTCTAAGACTGTTTCATACAAAGCATCAACACTAAAACCGGTAAAATCACCTGGATCTGCTGCTGTACCAGTTCCATCTTCTTGATACTGCATTGCTAAACCGACAGTAAAGACATCACCCGCACCACCGTAATAGGTGCTACTTGTGTAATAACCAGGATTTTTTTCTACATTTAAGAAGTTATAACTAAGACGTGCGCTATAAAGAAGACTGTCATCTTGGTTTGATCCAGTAGAATCACTTTCTAAACCTTCAAAAATACCTAATGCATAAGTGAATCGTCCTTCTTCACCCAAACCACCCCAGATAACGGCACCTTCATCACGACCGTAAACACCGGCACCATTAGTACCATGAGTACCACTCTGATCGGCTGGATAGAACGGTGTTTTGAAACCATCATACACATTGGCATAGTATGGCCCACTCATTTCAGCGCGGTCAGCAGGCACTAATAAACGACCCGCCCAAATATTAAATGCCGGCGTAAATTCAAATTTCGCAATGGCATCTAGAATTCGATAATCTTCGTTGTCACCACCACAAAATATACACTCGGTATTTAACTCAAATTTAATGTTTTCATGGATCTGACCATTGACATAAATACGTGCACTATCCAAATTGGTGTCATTTGACCAACTATTGCCGCTTGGCGCACCATCTTCAACAGCCGAGAAACTTGCTCTGGCACCAATACCGACACTTATCCATTTACCATCAGCGCCTTCAAGCTTCGCTCCAGCCATAGCTGGTGTCATAATAAATGCCGAACCAGCCATAACTGATGTAGCGATTGCTACACTCGTCGTTAATTTCTTTAATTTACTCATTTACATCACCCCGTTAGCCATCCAAAAGAATTTTCTGAGAACCAATGTTCAAGAGCTATGGTAGTGAGGTGACTGAAACTTCGATATACGTCAAATTACGTAGAAAATTTTATCGCTAGCAATGAGGAGTGTTTTAAGGTAATCGCCAATGACCATGAGTGCATTGAGTCCTAAAAAGCGTAATGTGTTTTAATCAGACTGAATTGATATCCAAAACTGGGGGCTAAGGATTCCAAATTAATTGAAGTAACTGTGAGCTGAATTTAGAGATAGCTGGAAGCACAAAAACATGTGTTTTTGTTATATGAAGAGTCTTTAAGATTATTTTTGATGGTAGAAAATTAACAGATTTACCAGATAAAATCTGGTAGGCACGAGTGGATTCGAACCACCGCCCCCCCACCATGTCAAAGAGGGGCTGAAACGCATTTAAGTTATTGATATATATACTTTAATATGCTTTTCATCCCTGTCAAAATAGTACATATTGACCATAATACAATCAATTACTTACCCCATAGTTTTGCCAATAAAAATCACTCATTTAATGGAGGAAGCAAACAACCAGTAATATGTTTTATTAAACTATCTTTCCCCCA
>JBFIJJ010000091.1:0-10388 GCA_041600795.1 Methylophagaceae bacterium
AAAAACATTC
Source organism: Methylophagaceae bacterium (assembly GCA_041600795.1). Lineage (GTDB taxonomy): Bacteria > Pseudomonadota > Gammaproteobacteria > Nitrosococcales > Methylophagaceae. The sequence goes on from JBFIJJ010000091.1 coordinate 11, forward strand.
TGAAAATCGGCATCAGCTTCCGGAAAGTGTTACTAGTTTAGTTGATGAGATTGCTGAACTCAATGCTGAAACAGATGTTGGTTTTAGACGTCGGAATTTACCAGCGCTGTTATCAAAATACTTTTTTGATATGAAAGAAGTGCTTGCAGGCATGAAAACTGCGCTCAAGCCCGGTTCAGTTGCCTTTATAGTTGTAGGCAACAATCACACTATCGCTGGTGGGAAGAGAGTTAATATTGAAACTCCAGAGCTACTGCAAGATATTGCAAAAGAACTAGGCTATGAGGTAGAGGAGCAATTAGCGATGGAGTTGTTAATATCACGGGATATTTTCAAGAAAAACTCTATGTCATCTGAAGTGATATTGGCATTGCGTAAGCCTATTCAGAAATAGCCAATTCTTTTTTTAGAATTAGGAATACTCACGGTCAGCAAATTATAGATGCTGCTATAATTTGGGTCGGAAATCGGAATCATCTCGACTTCAAAATCCTCTCCAGAGCCAGAACTTCCTTTCCTGACCAGCAAAATATCGCCAATATTTCCTGATGCTCTGAGCTGCTCAGCTCTAATCCGAATGTCATTTTTTATGGGATTATGCCATATACTTGCAGAAATTAAATTTGCTTGGCCTACAAGTTTAATCACAACATTGTGCCAATCCACCTTTATTCTAGGCCGAAGAGGATCATAAGGCTTATTAGCTTGAGTGGATAGCCAATCAGAATTATTTGCAATCCAGACATTGTCAGGCGAAAACTTATTGTACCAGCCCCAGAAAGAAGGATTTATAAAAACCGCTCTCATAGGAATAAATATCTCAGGGGACCTTCTCTGTGTAGATTTTGATGGGTTGGTCTGACCAATTCCGACATCCGTGTTTTGAAGAGTCATGCCAAATGTTAAGGTGGGGGCCGTTGCTGATGGCGCTGAAATATTTTGATTGTCACCTAAGTGAGGTAATGTGCTGCTCTCAATGGCTGATGCTTTAGCAGCTTCACTATTGCCTTTGTCGACTATTGGTAATTTAAAAAGAGGGCTCAAGCTAGAAGATTTTCCAAGATCAGATTTTTCTGTAGTTTGTTTTATAGTTTTTGATGGAACTGTCTCAGGTAATACGCCTGTCTTTATCAGCTCATTTAATATATCTAGATTGTTAATTACCGTGAGTCCAGGACGTGCTTCTATGAACCAGTTATCAATTGATTCTGAAATTTTCCGCAATACATTTTCATCATCACCATTTAAGGTATCTAAGCTAATTCCTGCTTCAATGTTAAGAGTTAGCCCTTCTTTGGTAAGGTTTGCGGAACCAACAAAAGCCGCTTGTGAACCATCTTTTCTTGTGATGTGATAAGTTTTTGGGTGAAATAATGCATTATTAAAATTCACGATACCAAGGTACGCTTCGGAACGAGGCACACCCATCAACTGAAAAAGTTGTTTCACATCATAAGCAGAAGTCGAAGACTGATTTGCTCCAATAAGAAATTTTGTTGTGAGGTTTTCAGTGGTCGATTGTTGTAAATAGTCAATGATTGATCCGATGGCCCGAATGGAAAAATAGCCAGTCTGTAGTCTAAGGGTGACTACATTTTCGTCCATGATCGTGCTAAACCAACTAGCTAGAGCCTCTCTTTCATCTCTCTTACCTGAATCAAAATATTCCATTTTTTTACCCCCGCTGAAGATCAGCGTATTTTTTATTTGTAACCCGTTTGAACACGGCTTTTAGCAGAGGGACTACTCCTTAACACCACAAGCATACTGGCGAGATATGTCCTTTGTTAGGAGGTTGATTTTTGATCAAATGTATACTTGTGTCGAGAAAAACTTTTCTGGAGCAACATCACGCTATTTTATTCTTGCTGTTTGTTAATCTTAGTTAAGCTTTAATTAAAAATGGGCAACATGTTATTTTTAATTTTTAAAAATAACGATATATATCACTATACAAAGAACTAAACTAAGCTAGATATGAACTTTGAAACATGACCCTACCATGACCCCAACAAAAAAGCCCCAGCAACGTAAATTGCTGAGGCTTTGTATTCTGATGGTGGCTCGACCTGGAATCGAACCAGGGACACAGGGATTTTCAATCCCTTGCTCTACCGACTGAGCTATCGAGCCATCAAGGTCGGGTATTAAACCCGTTGAGGGGTGGGTGTGTCAAGTAATCCGATCATTTTATTTGATTACAGCCTTGTTCATAGTGTGTGGGCGTGGTGTAATGTCCGGCTTGATTTACGATTTTATAGAATGGATGAGTAATGACGTTTCGCTCTAAGTTTCGATTTTGGTTGCCAATTATTATTATTTTAGCGGCGATAGTATTTGTTGCCCCCGCTGTTTCTAAAACATCGCTGTCAGAAATGGTTGAACAGTGGCTAAGTGAATATAACGAGGCAGTGAGCGACGTTGAAGCGGAAGATGACGATAAGGTTGAAACTAAAAAAGAGAATGAATCAAGCTTGTTGGTGCGAATAGAGGATGATATTCAAGAGTACAGTGGTATTGAGACGCAGCTTTTGGAACAAAGTGAGTTTTACCCAGAAACGAAAGCAACGGCGAGTGTGGTTGATTTAACACCAATGTTGGCGCTTAGAGCGAATTATCTGCAAGTCCAATCCGAATTTAATGTGTTAAAAGTGGCAGAACGGGCTGCGGCACAAGAACAAGCACGATTACAGACCTTGGCAAAAGCAACCAAGAGTGTTGCTTCTAAAAATTTAGTGTATGCAGAATCAGCTTGGCGTGAAGCTAAGGCAAAATTAGATGGTATTGAATATCAGCTTAACGCTATCCGCGATCAAGCCAATCATACGTGGGGAAGTGAAATTGCGAATTGGGTGCTAGCGAAAGAAGCACAACAATGGCAACGGCTATTATCGAATACGGATAGTTTGTTATTAGTGACATTACCTATCGAACGCACTTTGCCCGCCGATGTGAAACAAGTACGAGTAGCACACGAGGGTATGCAATCTGATCATACCACTGCTGTTTACGTTTCATCTGCACGCCAAACAGACAAGGTGATTCAAGGTGAAACCTACTTTTTTAAATTGAGTGATACCAGCTTACGAACAGGTATGCGCTTTGATGTTTGGTACCCTGAACAGCAGCAACCACTTTCAGGTGTGTTTGTGTCTGAGCAGGCAATAGTGTGGAATTCAGGTCAAGCATGGGTCTATGTTGAAATAGAACAAGGCTTGTATCAACGTCGATCATTACAAAAAGCACGCGCTGCCCAAAAAGGTATGTTTATGGCTGCCGATGGTGATTTGAAAGCGGGTGACCAACTCGTCATAAGTGGAGCCCAGATGTTGTTATCCGAAGAATTTAGATGGCAGATTCTGGATGAAGATGATGATTAAATCTTCGAGTGTTATGAACGTGATTTATCAGCATTCTCACAAGGAAAACTAAAGCATGTTGTCACATGTTGTTGCTTTTTCGGTTAGGTTTCGAGGTGTCGTTGTTGCGCTGTCGGTTTTATTGCTTAGCTATGGAATTTATAAATTATCCAATTCTAGCTTAGATATTTTTCCTGAATTTGCGCCTAAGCAGGTAATCATTCAAACCGAAGCACAAGGTTTGACGGCGGAACAAGTTGAAGTCTTAGTCACACAACCGCTTGAAAATGCCTTGGGTGGCCTTGTGGGTACCGAATCAATTCGCTCACAATCTATTCCAAGCTTATCGGTGGTGATTCTGACGTTTTATGACAGCACTGATATTTATTTGGATAGACAATTGGTGTCTGAGCGGCTGTTGGGGTTAAACAATGCTTTGCCTAGTAGTGTTGGGCCGCCATTAATGGTACCGCTGGAATCGTCGTCAGGCACAATTATGACCATTGGTTTAAGCTCAGATAAACATGACTTAATGGCCTTGCGTGCATTGGTTGATTGGACATTATCGCCACGGTTATTGAGTGTTGAAGGTGTTGCCGATATCAATGTCTTTGGCGGCCAAGAAAAACAATATCAAATACAGGTTGATAGCGACAAACTGGCTTTACATGGTTTATCGATTGACGATGTCAGTCGAGCAACCAAACAAGCAACAGGCATGATGTCGAGTGGTTATATCGAAAACTCAAATCAGCGCATGATGTTGCAAGTATCTGGGCAGCCAACATCAGCTGAACAATTAGCTAAAGTAGTATTAAGACATACTGAACATGGTGTGTTGTTATTAGGTGATGTTGCTAAAATTCTAGCGGCACCTGCACCTGCTATTGGTGGTGCGGCTATCGGTGGCAAGCCCGGCGTGGTGTTGATGGTAATTGGACAATATAAAGCCAATACCTTAGCGGTGACTCATGGAATTGAAGCGGCGTTAGCTGAGTTCAAAAAAGGCTTTGAAGCTGATGGTATTACCTTACACGACAATTTATTCCGTCCGGCAAACTACATTGAATCATCATTAAGCAATATCCGCGAACATTTGATGGTTGGCGGTAGCTTGGTGATGTTGGTGCTATTTCTATTTTTATTTAATTTACGCACCGCCTTAATTTCGATCACGGCTATTCCATTGTCACTGTTTGCAGCATTGATCGTGTTATTAGAAATGGGCGTTAATATCAATATCATGGTATTGGGCGGTTTGGCGATTGCCTTAGGTGAGGTGATTGATGATGCGATCATTGATACTGAAAATATTTTTAGACGATTGCGTGAAAATGCGGCCCTAGCGCAACCAAAATCAACAACACAAGTTGTATTTGACGCATCAATGGAAGTCCGTAGCTCAGTGGTCTATGCCAGTTTTATTGTAATGTTAGTATTTATTCCACTGTTGACATTAAGTGGCGTTGCCGGACGTATGTTTGAACCATTAGGTGAGGCTTATATTCTGGCTATTTTTGCCTCATTGGCTGTGGCTTTGACGGTAACACCTGCTTTGTGTCACATCTTATTAACGCGCTGGGGCAGTCTAAGCGATAAAGAGCCACCTTTGGTTCGATTTTTGAATCCAATATATCGATGGGTGTTGGGACTTGTTAGCCGTTTCCCTAAATTAACCTTTAGTGGCGTGGTTATATTTTGTGTCACTGGACTGGCTATTTTGCCGTTATTAGGTGGTAGTTTCTTGCCTGAGCTGCGAGAAGGTCATTACATCATTCATACGGCGAGCATTCCAGGAACGTCAATTGAAGAATCACTACGTATTGGTGGTCAAATTGAAGAACGTGTTGCGGAGATCCCTGGTGTCCGTTCGACATCACAATGGGCCGGTCGAGCTGAACGAGGCGCAGATACCTTTGGTACACATTACAGTGAATATGAAATTGATTTAGAGCCGATGGATGGTCCAGAACAACAAAAGATATTGGATGAAATTCGTGAGGTATTAGAAGCATTTCCGGGAATAAATTCAGAAGTTAATACCTTCTTAACCGAGCGAATTGACGAAACAATTTCTGGTTATACCTCACCAGTTGTGGTGAATATATATGGTAAAAATTTACTTGAATTGGATCAAAAAGCCCAAGAAGTTGCCAGTGTTATTCGACATATTGACGGTGCGACAGATGTACAATTGCGTGCACCACCGGGCGAGCCACAGTTAGAAGTTAAACTCAATTTAGATAAATTAGCTTATTGGGGATTGAAACCGGTTGAGGTAATGGAAACCATTCAAACCGGATTTGATGGTGCTGTTGTTGGTCAAGTGCAAGAAGGTAACCGTGTGTTTGATGTCGTTGTGGTGTTACCACCAGAACAACGTCAGCAACCGAGCGACGTTGCTAATTTACCCATTCAAACACCTTCTGGTGCCTTATTACGCTTGCATGATGTGGCCGATGTTCAACAAGTTTCTGGACGTTATATGATTTTGCATTCAGGTGCACAACGCCTGCAAACGGTGACATGTAATGTGTCCGGTAGAGATTTAACCTCATTTTTTGCTGAACTTAAACAACGTGTGCATGATGAAGTTAGTTTTTCGGCAGATGTCTATCCTGAGTTTACCGGTGCGGCAGTTGCACAGGCGCAATCTCGTGAAGATCTAATAGTTCACTCAACTTTGGCTGGGGTTGCAGTGTTATTGTTGTTATATGTGGCATTACAAAGTCTGCGTAATATGTCGTTGGTTTTGATCAACTTACCATTTTCATTAGTAGGTGGCGTGATTGCCGTGTTGGTAACTAATGGTGTGCTATCAATTGGATCATTAGTTGGTTTTGTTACTTTGTTTGGTATTACGCTACGTAATTCGATTATGTTGGTGTCACACTTTCATTATTTGGTGGTTGAAGACGGCTTGCCTTGGAATGCTGAAACAGCAATCAAGGGGGCGCAAGAACGTTTACCCTCGATTTTGATTACTGCATTGGTAACAGCACTGGCGATGCTGCCAATAGCGATGAATTCGGATAGTCCCGGTCGAGAAGTTATGGGGCCGATGGCGAGCATTATTATTGGCGGATTGATCTCATCTACCGTGCTGAATTTATTGGTATTACCGAGTATTATGTTGCGCTTTGGTCGGTTTGAAGCTAAAAAGCACTAGTCTTTGTTGGCAGCGATAAATGCTGCAATAACAATAACAGCAACGATCAAAAGAAAAGCGAGCTCAAGAATCACTTTGCATCCTTTATTGAGCTATGGGGAAGATCTCAACCCCTTGATTGCGCTTATCAGAGAAGAATTGATAAATATCGGTGAGCTCTGCTGACGTAAAGTGAATCAAAATTAATTGCTGACCAGGATATATGCGGTTCGGATCATGGCTCATTGTATGTGTGCTGAAATTATAGATATAACTTGATGTGACTTTGTCATTTAATATTTTGCCTAAAAATGAGCTCAAACCAGAAGGTAGCTTTTCATCAGCATCAGCCGGAATAATTGCTTGAACCGTATCTGTGTTCGATTTAATTCCATCTATATGGACGCCTTCTCTAAATTTGTTGATCAAGCCAGTTTGAATTATTCCCCATAAACCTTGTTGGTCAGCCTCTGTAACCCGATGTAAATAAAATAACGCATTATCTGGCATTGTGCCGTTTTTGATGATGTCTTTGATTGCTAACTCTTGTACACCATGATTGATGGTTGCAATAACAGATTCTTGATTATCAATACCAGTAACGCTAGCCAGATCGCCTGCTTTGATTTCTAAAATATGTTTTTGTTCGATCAATACTGTAATCGGTGCAGTTAAATCAGCATTTGGGGCACTTAAAAACTCAAATAGTGGTTTAGTTTGTTTTTCGCCATTTTTATCAATAATAGTGATAAGAGTAGTGTGATCTTCATAGTCATCACTTAGTTGAGCAAGTGTAGTGGCTACTTGCTCTTTAGTTGTATATTGCAGTGTAATTGGTGTATCTGCAGATAGATTCGGATCAGCTAATAATTCATTAATTGAAGTCACTCGATGTTCGAGGTTAGGCAAGATAATAGTGTTGTCATGGCGGACAAAACGATCGTTATTTTCGTTTATTGTTATTGCTTGCTCTTTTTCATTAGCAAGCCCATCAATAAATGCGTTTGCTTCTTGTTGCTTCAATTCTTCTTGGCTTGGGTTTTCTGGTTGTTCAATGACAGTAACGGGTTGCTGTGGTTCAATCAGCTCTATCGGAGGGTTTACAGTGTGCTCTGTACGTTTAGGTTCTTGATCAGTATAAAGAAGATAGCCAAATATGACTAAGACAGCTAATGCCAAAAATGCTGGGATTAAAGAAGGTGCTGAACGTCCATTTTTTGCCATAAATTTGCCTTTGCTAAACATTAGCCTAGGGTCAGAATAAGCTACTAAGTGTTTGTTGATCAAGTCGACGACACCATTGACTCGATTTTGATGGTTCTGGCAGTTGTTTTAGAATTAAATCTGCTTGTTGCAGTGAGGTGACCGCGATCATGGGTAGTTGTTGCTCTAACAGGGTAACGAGTTGGTCGAGTGACGTTTTTTGTTGAGCTAGATGTGAAGCAATTGAACGAATTAATTCAATGACATCTACGTGAGTCAAAATGCTTGGTATAGCCTGAATCACAAGTTGTTCATTGTGAGCGGTAAACGTTATGCCTAATGTAGCCAAATCTGTTTGATGATCAATCATGGACTGATGTTGTGTCGGTTCTAATGTCACCGAGATTGGCACTAAGATAGGGCGTGAACGTAGAGTATTAGTTGCCAATGCATGTCTGAATTGTTGTAGTCGTAATGAGCGTTCAGCGAGTTGTAAATCTATTAACCATGGTTGTGTGTCTTTAATAGTGGTGATCACATACCGTTGATGTAATAAATTGGCAATTTGGTAGTTTAAATGTGCTGATTCATAAGGGGCCTTATCACGATTATCAATTTGATATTGCTTAGGGTTTTCAGCGATGCCATCCTTGTTCGGCATTTCAATAGCTAATGTTGTTTGCTTTATCGTGTCAGATTTATGTGCTGTTGCTAATGCATCTTGTAGCGCACGAGTGATTAAGCCATGCACCAAACGAGCATCACGGAAACGCACTTCATGCTTGGTCGGATGAACATTAATATCAACTTTATCGAGTGGCAGGGTTAGATATAACACAAACGCGGGGTGACGCCCTGCAGGTATTAAGTCAGCATAGGCTTGGCGGATGGCATGGTTGATCACGCGATCGCGAATAACACGGCCATTAATAAAGAAGTAATTTACATCGGTTTGTGGGCGATGTGCTTGTGCCGTACCTAACCAACCTGTTAATTCAATTTCATCAAATTGTTGTTCAATGTAATGGCTATTTTTGATAAAGGCATGACCACATAGTTTGGCAATACGTTGTTGTTGCTGTTCTGTTGTATTTGCAATTGGCAGTTTAATAATTGAATTTGTACCAGATTGGTAGTTAAATCCAATATCAAATTTGCTCAAAGCTAAGCGATATAATGTTGTTGTTATATGATGAAGCTCAGTTTTGTCACCGCGTAAGAAATGTTTACGTGCGGGTAGATTAAAAAATAATTCACGAACCTCAATTGTGGTCCCGAGAGGATGGGCGAGTGGAACTGGTTCTTGTTGATTGCCAGTGATTTGCCAGCCACACTCACTATCGTTTTGACGTGAACTTAGACTGAGATTGGATACAGAAGCAATACTGGGTAGCGCTTCGCCACGAAAACCTAAACTTGCAATATGACTTAATTGTTCACTTGAATGTAGTTTGCTGGTGGCATGGCGACTTAATGCGAGAGCAAGATCGTCGGGATGTATACCGGTGCCGTTATCACGCACTCGGATTAGCTGACTGCCAGCACCTTCAATATCAATATATATCTGGGTTGCACCGGCATCGATACTGTTTTCAACTAACTCTTTAACGACGGAAGCTGGGCGTTCAATGACTTCACCAGCTGCAATTTGATTGGCTAAATGAAGTGGTAATGCTTGAATTCGATTTGTTAATGACATGCTGTCATTTTAACAGTAAGCGTTTGTTAAAATGTTAATTAAGGGATCATCAATACATCGCCAACTTTTAAGTGTGATGTTTTCAAAGAATTAGATGATTTGAGTTCATTGAGAGAAACTTGATAGCGCTCAGCAATAGTACTTAACGTATCACCACTATTGACGATATGTTGTTGTGGTACCTTTGTTCCCGGTAGCGGATTACGTTGGAAGTAGTTTCGTATGCCAGATAACATAGCATGAGCAAGTTTGTTTTGGTGACTAGATGATTTTAATTTTTGCTCTTCATCTGGGTTAGAAATAAATGCGGTTTCAACCAATATAGATGGGATATCCGGTGATTTTAGAACCACAAACGCGGCTGATTCCACATGTTTTTTATGCACATTACCAACGCGTTTTAGACCTGATAGTACGTTATTAGCGACTTCAAGACTGGCTTCTAAGCTAGCATCTTGAGATAAATCAAGCAAAACTGACGCTAATAAATCATCTTTGTCTTCTAGGCTAATGCCACCTGCTAGATCGGCAGCATTTTCTTTGTCAGCTAATACTTTTGCTGCTTCACTACTGGCTCCTCGATCAGATAATACAAATACTGAGGCGCCACGCGCATTTTGATTATGAAATGCATCAGCATGAATTGATATAAACATATCGGCATTATTTTGACGTGCACGTTTGATACGTTGGCGTAAAGTCAGGAAGACATCGCGATCTCGTGTTAAGTAAGCACTCATTCCCGGTTCATCATTGACCAACTTGGCTAAGCGACGGGCAATGGCTAAAACAACATCTTTTTCACGAGTACCATGTCGGCCTAAAGCGCCAGAGTCTTGACCGCCATGGCCGGCATCAATTGCGATAACGATATTACGTGGTGGCGTTGGTTTGGTTATTTTGGCGATGACAGGTGTTGCTTGTTTGGCTGGAGCAGGTTCGGCTTTAGTTTCAATAACCGGTTGTGTT
>JBFIJJ010000092.1:0-9851 GCA_041600795.1 Methylophagaceae bacterium
CGCCTTCCGTGATGCGCATGAAGTTGTTGGTTTATCCGTTGCTTATGGCATCAAACATAACAAAGATTTGTCTGAACTTAGTCTTGAAGAGCTACGTTCATTTTCAGATCAAATCGACCAAGATGTATTTGATGTCTTAACTTTAGAAGGTTCGGTTGCTGCACGTGATCATCTTGGTGGTACTGCGCCAAACCAAGTACGTTCAGCCATTCGATATGCTCGTTCACAACGTGACGATTAAAGATTAGACAGTATCGGGCTGTAAGATAATTGCAGCCTGATAACGTGGTTGGCCATAGCCCAAAATTCGATTGAACTCTTTATGTGTAACCGGAATATATAAACTATCCGTTAAGCTTTTATTCTCTTCCCAATCAATATCGGGATCGTGAAAATACACAAACGTGTCAGAAATCGACGCCAAAACGACCCAATGTGGTGATTTGTTTTGATTTAAGCGATACGAGCTGATCAATACCACTGCTAATTTACCCTGCTGTAATTCTGTTTGTAACATAGCAACATCAATATTCTCAGTTCGACTTGTAATCGTAGATGCTGCTATCGCTTTTTCAAAATCGTGATGGACTAATTCAACCACCGCTTTCTTTTCATCTGAGCGGACACTGTTGATAAAAGGAACATCAGAACTATTAGTTATCAAGGTGGTATCAAAACCACGGTGATACGCTGACAACGCCAAGCCCTGTGGACTACAACCACCATGACCTGAAGTCATAAATATCGTTGTCGCTTCACGCCACAACTGTAGTTCTAAACTGCGATCTAATGTGATTGAGGGTCTGAGTGTTTTCATCACCATCATTAATGAAGCTGGGCCACAGGTAAAATCCGTTGTCTGTGAGTAATGTGCAACATGTTGTTGTACATGGTCTGGCTGATGCTGCAATACCTTCATCATTCTTAAAGCATCAGCATGATCTTCATAATAATCACTGATAACTTCAAAGGTTTCATAACCCAACTTTTCATAAAGTCGAATGGCACTGACATTATCAGGACGCACTTCAAGTCTTAGAAAACTACGCCCATCTTCTAAGGCTTCTTTTTCGGCAATTGTCATCAAACGTGCAGCTAAACCCAATTTCCGCTGAGCGTGTGCTACAGCTAAAGAATAGACACGGCCTAATGATGTGCCTTGATGGTATAACAACAGCACATAACCCACTATCTGTTGATCCATTTCAGCTACAAGCAATAGTGCTTTAGCCTTAGTAATCATCCATTTGAAACTGCGCCTCGACAGTTGATCGGTATCAAAACAGTCATTCTCTAACGCCACTAATTGACTAACGTCATTGAGCTCGGCAGGACGTATTACAACATCGTCAGTCATGCTGACTCAATCCAGTCAATGCCATTTCAATAACTTGTCGTCCACGGAATAAAACAAGCTCTTGCCATTGTTTCTCAGCGGGGCAAAAAAAATCTTGCAACTGATGTTTAATCGACAAGGTATTATCATCTTGCCAGTCAATTTGACCCTGCTGTAATTGTTGATCCGCAAATAAGGCTTGCAACATGGCACTATTACCAAATGTGCCAAACTCTAGCGTCACAAAACCAACATGATCACCTTGGGCATGCCAGAAGAAATCATGTAAACCATACTTAATGCCTGAACTTGATGTGCCTAATATCGGTTCTGTCACAGTCGAACCAAACATCTCAATTAAATGTTGCCGCGCAACACAATCACTTGGATGATCACTAATCAATTCACCATAACCATACGGCCCCAAACCGCTATGAATATCAACAACAATGACCTTGTCACGCTGATCACATTTTAGTTGTCCTACTAACTGTTCAATACACTCACGTGACCAACTCGCTTGTTTCCCGCCAAAATACAATGCTGATGGATTGCTATATTGTCCTTCACTCAAAATATCAAACGTGTCGCGATCTGCACCAATCTCCTCAATATTAGCCTCATTATTAAGCAATTTTTGCCAGATTTCGGTAGAGTTTGATTGATGCGGTTGTTGGCTAAAATCAATAAAATTACGATTTACATCAATGCCTTGATGATCGTTACGGCTACACCAAGCAAAACCCCATGGATTAATCGCATGCACTAATACTACACACACATCGGCAGGCAAGCGGCGATGACGACTAACAAAATCGGTCTGAATTGCAGAACCAACCCCGCCTTCAACGCCATGTAAACCAGAGATTAAAACTAAGACATTTTTTGCATTGAGATCCCCAGTCCAAGCAATATCACAGAACAATTTCTCACCGCTCGGGCCTTTCATCGGGTGCAAATGTTTGTTGGTTTTTTCAACAATAGAACTCATTTCTATCGCAGCAGTAAACTTATCATGCGCATCGCTATAACGTTGAGAGAACACGTCTAAGATATTATCGGCATACATTGCATCGCCCTCCTGAACCTACATTTTTTTGCGAAGGATAGGTGAGTTAATCACTTTTCGCTAGTGAAATTTTCAACCCTAAAAATAAATATCACATTAATTGAATAATAACTTTACTATTCACATTTAACACCACCACATTTTTGTGAGGCAACAAGCCAACGCCATGACTAATCATTTGATTATTATCGAAAATAAACAAGATTGGGCACCCTATTTCCCCAGCGTTCAAGTCGTAACTGTTGATGATTACCTGCAAAAACCGTCGCAACTCAGCAAGGGTCGCGCGCAAGTTATTAACCTTTGTCACAGTTTAGACTACTTAAGCCCGGGCTATTATTGTTCAATGGTGTCTGAAGCACGAGGCCATAAAGTCGTACCTAGTATTCGAACTATTAACGATCTCTCTCGCAAAAGTTTATATGGCTACGACATTACTGAACTCGCACCTCAACTTGATAAGCTGATCTCCGCTACTGATAATCGTGAACAAAATCATTTTGTGGTCAATGTGTTTTTTGGTCAGTGTGATATCAAACCGTTACAGAAATTAGCTCGGCAGATTTATGACCAGTTCCCCTGCCCTATATTGGAAATAGAATTCAGCCGCAAAACGCATTGGCAGATAAGCCAAGTTAAGGCTGGTGCTATCGATAAATTATTAGAGAATGAGCAAGATAGTTTTGCCAATGCCTTAGATAACTTCGATCGCAAGTTATGGCGCAAACCGTCTAAGAAACGCAGTTTCCGTTATGACATGGCGATTTTGCATAACCCTGAAGAGAAAATGCCGCCAAGTGATGCCACCGCTTTAAAACGCTTTATTCAAAGTGGCCGTCGCATTGGGATAGATGTTGAACTCATTACACCTAAAGATTATGTGCGTCTTGCTGAATATGATGCTTTGTTTATTCGTGAGACAACCGCAACCAATAACCACACTTATAAGTTTGCTCGCCGAGCTGAAAGTGAGGGGCTGGTCGTCATTGACGATCCAACATCAATCATTCGTTGCACCAACAAAATCTATCTTAAAGAGTTATTGGCAGCTAATAACTTACCTATGCCCGACTCACATTTACTCTATCGTAATGATGATGCAGGCATGGATAAAATCTGTAATGAAGTTGCCTTTCCATTAGTAATGAAAATTCCTGATGGTGCCTTTTCAAAAGGGGTCATCAAAGTTAATTCACCTGAAGAACTTCGTCTTCATGCCGCTGAATTTTTCCAACAATCAGCGATCATCTTGTTACAAGAGTTTATGTATACCGATTATGACTGGCGTATTGGTATGTTCAATAACAAACCGATATTTGCTTGCCAATACTTTATGAGTAAAGGCCACTGGCAAATATATAACCATAACGGCAAAAAAGGCACAGATAGTGGTCGTTCAGCCACCGTACCAATTAGTGATGTACCTGAAAAAGTACTCAAGATAGCGACTAAAGCAGCTCGTTTGGTGGGTTCAGGTCTCTATGGACTTGATATCAAACAAAGTGGTGATCGGGTGGTGTTGATTGAAATTAACGATAATCCTAATATAGATAGCGGCGTTGAAGATGCTTATCTTGGTGTTGCCTTATATGACGATATTATGCGTGAGTTTTTCCGACGACTTGAAGAGCAAAAGTCGGGTAATCGTTAGACTAATCTGTTCTTATTACAAACAAAAAAGCGGCTTTTCAGCCGCTTTTTTTTATTATCGAATAACTCGGTTTTATTTAAAATGAGTAGCTCGCACCAACATGTAAACCACGTTCTTCACCTACGAAGTAACGATCACCCCCAGCTACTGAACTGTAATCAGCTCGTTCAGCATATTCAGTATTAAGTAAGTTCGAAATTCGACCATAGACTGTCAATTGAGATGAAACTTGATGAGTTGCTCTCAAATTAAAAATATCGTGCCCGTCATAAGTATGCTCGTTTGCTTCATCAGTATAGTAACGACCGACATGAACCCACTCTAATTCCGTACGACTTTTAGGCATAAAGTTCCAGCCTAAACGAACATTGCCCATATGTCGTGGTGCAGTATCCATATCGTTACCATCAACAATGCCATTATCAGCATTATCAAACTCATATTGATGACGCGCATAAGTAAAACTTCCACTAATATCAAATTGCTCGCTAATCGGTGCAAAAGCACTTAATTCAATACCATAGTGTCTAGTTTTACCATCTGGCACATTGTTATCTTTAGAAGTGCGGAAGAAATAATCTTTCTTCTTCATATAGAAAGTACTTACTTCATACTGAATGCCAGAACCAACTTTTCTAACACCAACTTCAAGACTATCTATAGTTTCTGAATCTGCTTGCAGTGTATTGTTAGACTCTTTGCGTTGACGATACAAATCAGTCGTTTGAGGCGCACGATTACCACGCGCTAGGTTAATAAATGCGCTGGTATCTTCTGTTAAAGATTGAACCAAACCTAATTTAGGGCTGAAATTATTGAACGTATCATCACGATCAGCGGGACGATAAAAGGTGTTACCCAATAACCCGTCCGCTGTTTTATTGTCATACTCGTAACGGGTATGCTCATAACGTGCACCAGCCGTCACACGGGTTTTTTCAGCAACTTGCCACTCTGTGTGGATATAAGGCGCAATAACTGTTGCATCAACTTCATAGTCATAATGCGTACCAGTAACATATTTTGGAAAAGCAAAAGGATTAGGGGCAGTCTGGATTTCTGACAATGAACCTTGTGTGTATTCAAAATCAGTTCCCAAAATGACTTTGTGGCCACCCTCAAGATCTTTGTAATAGGCTGCTAATAAACCTGCACTCTGATGGTCGTTTTTTTCAACAGGTGTTCCTGGCAAGAAATGCATTAAAAATTCCATCTCGGTATGACGCACATAAGGTGTCAAACTAAAATAAGATGTGTCGGTTAACTCATGATCCCAGCGTGTGGATAAACGTGCTGATTTAGCATCACGATACGCTTCTGGATTAGCATTAATTTTTGATAATGAAGTATTTTTATAAGCTTCAAAGCCTTCTGTGTATCCCGCAGTTTCTTGATTTAGGTTGGCTGCTGTAAATACAGTTTTAAAAGTATCACGCTCCCCATAATAATCATGACGGAAGGTCATTTTTTGTTGGTCAAAGCCAGAATCACTAATGTAACCGCCATCGGTAGTACCATTTAAGCTGAAACGATACGCTTGGTTACCAACCGTATCACTGACTGTGCCTTTAAATTTATAAAGGTCATGTGGTCCCACCGACACATCAACACTACGTTCTAGGTCCAAAGAAGGTGCTCGAGACAACACATTGATCAAACCATGCACCGCATTGGAACCATATAAGGCACTACCAGGACCACGGACAACTTCAATGCCGCCAGCCTGTTCAGTGTTTGCTTCAAACAAACCATTTACGTTAGCAAAGCCAGCTGCACGCATTGGTACACCATCTTCAAGGTATAAAAATGAACCTGCTCCTGCACCACCATTTAAAATTGGTGATCGAATAGAGGTCAAATGTTCTTGTCCATTACCTCGCTGCACCATAACACCAGGAAGACGATTAATCACTTCAGTGATATGATCGGCACGCACAAAATCAATTTCTTTTTCTGAAATCTTGCCAGTATTACCTGCAAGGTCTAATAATGCTGTTTCAGAACGCGTACCGGTTACAACTAAATCATCTAGTGCTAAATCGCTTTCAGCCACAGCCAATGATGAGGCACTTGATAATGCTATGAGCAAAGCGACTTTTTTCAATGGAAACATGCTAATCCTCTCTTTATCTTATTTTCTTAATAATTTTTTAAGCTAGATTTGCTAGCAATTTTCTCACATCACACCCATGACATCATCAGAAAAATCCTTGAAACCCATTGAAAAGTGGTACTCAAGCCCCCAATTACTGATCCAAATCAATTTAAGTGAATATTCGCCCCTATGGAATACAAAGATTATTATCAAATTTTAGGCGTTTCTCGTGACGTATCCCCCGAAGAGCTGAAAAAAGCCTATCGCAAACTTGCACGTAAATATCACCCAGATGTAAGTAAAGAACCCAACGCCGAAGCCAAATTTAAAGAACTTGGTGAGGCCTATGAAGCATTAAAAGATCCTGAAAAACGCGCCCAATATGACCGTTTTGGATCAAATTATAAAAATGGTCAATCATTTACTCCTCCTCCAGGATGGGGTGGTGGTCACGGTGGTGGAGCGAGTGACTTCAGTAGTTTTTTTGAAAGCATGTTTGGTGGTGGCGGTCGACGTGGCGGCGGCAGTGATAGCTTTTTTGCTCAAGGCGAAGATGTCAACGCCAAGATTACTATCTCACTCGAAGACGCATTTCATGGTGCTCAAAAAGCAATTAGGCGCCCGAGTGGTTCCAATCAAACAGGAACACTCAATGTCAAAATACCTGCAGGTATCACGGCTGGTAAAAAAATTCGTTTATCCGGTCAAGGTAAAGCAGGCATGGGTGGCAGTGCTGGCGATTTGTTATTAGAAATTGCGATCGCACCTCATAACTTTTATCGTCTGGATGATAAAGATATCATTCTTGATTTACCTATTGCCCCTTGGGAAGCAGCATTAGGTGCAAAAGTTACCGTTCCAACACTTGCTGGCAGAATTAACTTATCTATTCCTGCTGGTGCTAAATCCGGTCAAAAAATGCGTCTTAAAGGTCGTGGACTGCCAGGAAAAGAACCTGGTGATCAATTTGTTGTCCTACAAATCATGACGCCTCCAGCCAACACCGACAAAGCAAAACAGTTTTATCAACAGATGGCTGAAGAAATGACGTTTAACCCTCGTGAAACATTAGAAAATAGCCTTTGAGGACATAAAGATTATGAAATTAATGAAAGGATCGTTGGTATGGATAATTGCCATTGGCCTAGTCGCCCACGTTGCTATGGCGGCTTTACCTTTCGCGTGGTTTGGTGATGATGAGCATATGCCAACCTTGGCACCGATGCTGGATCATTCAAAACCCGCCGTTGTAAATATTGCAACGCAAAGTCATGTGCAAATTCAAGACAACCCGTTGCTTAATGATCCTTTCTTTAGACGCTTTTTTAATATTCCAGATGACATGCAGCAACCCAGACAGCGTACTAAACAGAGTTTAGGATCAGGCGTTATCTTTGATGCCAAAAAAGGCTTGGTTTTAACCAACAATCACGTTATTGGCAATGCTGATGAAATTACGGTATCACTGACTGATGGTCGTAGTTTCCAAGCAGAAGTCGTCGGTAGCGATCCTGCAACTGATGTTGCTTTAATCAAGATTCCAGCTGAACAATTAACAGCATTGCCGCTGGCGGACTCCGACAAACTGCGTGTCGGTGACTTTGTGGTCGCAATTGGTAATCCATTTGGTTTAGGCCAAACTGTCACTTCGGGTATTGTCAGTGCCTTGGGTCGTAGTGGTTTAGGCATTGAAGGTTATGAAAACTTTATTCAAACAGATGCTTCAATCAATCCGGGTAACTCTGGTGGTGCCTTAGTTAATCTTCGTGGTGAATTAGTTGGTATTAATACTGCGATTTTCTCTCCAGGTCAGCGTGCAGGCAATATTGGTATTGGCTTTGCAATCCCAAGCAATATGGTTAAACAAATCACCGATCAATTGATCGAATTTGGTGAAGTTCGCCGTGCGAATCTGGGCGTACAAATGCAAGACATTACACCAGAACTAGCAAAAGCATTTGACATCAAGTCTCAACAAGGCGCTGTCGTAACACGGGTAGCTAAAGATTCTGCTGCTGATAAAGCAGGGTTAAAAATTGGTGATGTCATCACCGCAATTGATGGTGAAAAATTGCTTAATGCTGATAATTTACGTAACAGCATTGGTCTGTTAATGGTTGGTCAAACTATCACTTTAGATATCATTCGTGATGGCAAAAATAAAACCCTCACAGCCAAAGTAAAAGAAACGCCAAAAGATCAACAACAGGGCTCCGTTCATCCTACATTATCGGGGGCAACTTTTGGCGATATAGACGCATCATCGCCCTATTACAATCGTATTAAAGGTGTAATGGTATATTCTGTGAAACGTGGTAGTCCCGCATGGGCTGCCGGTTTACGAGAGAATGATATTATTACGTCCGTTAATAAAAAGCCTGTTGAAAATCTCGACGACTTTAAACCCTTAGTTTATAACAACGAACCGTTATTGCTTAACCTGACACGCAACGGACAAGCGATGTTCTTGTTGTTACGTTAAATCTGCTGACAGCTTTTTAACCTTAACTGGATGTGACCACCTGCTCACTGAATTATGGTCTCATTCGGTTAAGGTTAATCCCAATTTCTTCAACGCGGGAGCCCTGTAACTTTATTGTTGTTTAGTTGTCTTATAGTTAAGTCGATAGTTGCTTACGACCTAATTTAAACTCCATGACTATCAAGGAGATAATTATGAACGTACAAAGTTATATCAACCACCACATTCCACCTCAACTTTCAATTCATCATGTGGCTATTGCTAGGCCTTTTAAGTGGCTTACTCTCGCATGGCAAGATCTCAGCGATAATCCCAAAGCCAGTCTAACTCATGGCCTAATCGTGACAGCATTAATGTTGGTTACACTCCTAATTACCAGTGTTCATGTCTATGTTATTGCAGCAGCAATCACTGGTTTTATGTTGATAGGGCCTATCCTTTCTGCTGGCCTGTGTGAGCTATCTCGACAAAATGAGCAAGGTAAAATCGTCAGTTTTGATCGTTCTATAGAAGGACTGAAACCAATCCAAAATTCACTCATCCGATTTTCCAGCATCTTGCTCGGGTTTAGTGTAGTGTGGTTTGTAATATCCGGCTTATTATTATTGGTCACCGTCGGCAATGTAGCACCATCATTACAACAACTGTTATGGGGCAATATTTTAGAGATAGTGACACCAATACAATTAGTGCTCTACACCTTAATTGGAGGTGTATTAGCCACGATCGTTTTTGTGGTATCCGTTGTTTCTATACCAGCTATCATCGACAATAAAGTATCTGCGCTAGATGCAATGGCAGTGAGTACTAAAGTAACGCTTGAAAACCTACCCACTATGTTGGTGTGGTCAGGATTAATCGTATTACTAACTGCTATAGGATTTGCAAGCTATCTTATTGCAATGGTCGTAATTTACCCATTATTAGCTCATGCTACGTGGCATGCCTATCGCGATTTAGTTGATCATCACTGAGATATAAATCACAGCATTAGTAAAAGAAAAACGAAATAATAGCCATTTTTTACATTGGAAATAAACTCATGAAAATATCATACCTTTTGGTAGTAATAGCCCTATTCTCATTTAAAGCAAATGCAGACGATTCCACTTTAGATGCCGCCATTGGCGGTGCAGTAGGTGGTGCCATCGGTGCGGCTGTAGGTAATGAAGTGGGTGGCAGAGAAGGCGCCATTATTGGCGGTGGAATAGGCGGCGC
>JBFIJJ010000093.1:0-9685 GCA_041600795.1 Methylophagaceae bacterium
GCCACATCTTCATCACTGACATTTTCATCTGCCGCTTGCACCATTGCATCAACTAAATCGAGTTTGACATCTTTGCCCGCCAATTTAGTTTTACCGGCTTCCATCGGACCGCCAGATACAAAAATCACAGGAATATTTAAACGTAACGCCGCCATCAACATACCTGGAGTGATTTTGTCGCAGTTTGAAATACACACAATCGCATCAGCAGTATGTGCATTAACCATATATTCAACTGAGTCAGCGATAATGTCACGTGATGGCAAGCTGTATAACATGCCACCATGACCCATCGCGATCCCGTCATCCACAGCAATGGTATTAAATTCTTTGGCAACACCGCCGGCGCGTTCGATTTCGCGCGCAACTAATTGCCCCATATCTTTTAGATGAACGTGACCCGGTACAAATTGGGTAAATGAGTTTGCGACCGCAATAATAGGTTTGCTAAAGTCGTCATCCTTCATACCTGTCGCACGCCATAAGGCACGAGCACCCGCCATATTGCGGCCGGCGGTGGATGTTCTTGAACGGTATTCAGGCATGTTGACTCTCCAAACAATATATAATTTCAGGCGTTTATGGCCTTGGGCCAGATAACATTTATCCGATAAATTTTACACTAACTTTGCAAGCATGCTGAGACTAGGATAAAAAGAGCGTTATGAATACAACAAAATCAACCATAAATGTGACCAACCTAACGACCACAACCAACTGGTTCCGTAATGCTGCGCCTTATATTCATGCCCACCGTGGCGCAACATTTGTTATCGCATTTGATGGCGAAACTATTGTGGCGGATAACTTTGATAATTTAGTCCACGATTTAGCGCTGTTAAATAGCTTGGGTATTCGTGTTGTATTAGTCTATGGCGCTCGAACTCAAATTGAACAACAGTGCGCTACACATAAAATCGCGATTAATTATCATCACGGTTTACGAATAACAGATGATGCTAGCTTAAAAATAGCGAAATCTGTTATCGGTAAATTGCGCCTTGATATAGAAGCGAAGCTATCATTTAGTCTACCCCATACGCCTATGGCTGATGCTCAAATTCGTTGCACCAGTGGTAACTTTGTTACTGCACGTCCTGTTGGGATTCGTGATGGCATCGACTTCGGTCACACAGGTGAAGTACGCCGCATTGATATTAAAAGCATCAACCAACAACTTGCGCTGGGCAATATTGTGTTGCTGCCTCCGCTTGGCTTTTCGCCAACAGGTGAGATCTTTAATCTTTCGTTTAAAGCGATTGCCACTGCAGTTGCATCAGAACTAAAAGCAGACAAGCTCATTTTCATTGGTGGTCAAAAAGCAGATTTACCTCGTGAACTAACGGTAAGTCAGGCTACGGATATTGTCACGCATAATGCCATGACTGATACCCGCACCTTAAATGCTGCGATCAATGCCTGTAATGCTGGTGTACAACGGGTGCATTTATTGGATCGTTCCGTCGATGGTGCTTTATTACAAGAATTATTTAGCCGTGATGGTGCAGGCACATTAGTCAGTGCGGCATCATTTGAAACAACTCGTCAGGCTAAAATTGAAGATGTAGGCGGCATTCTAGAACTGATTCAGCCGTTAGAAGCCAAAGGCGTTTTAGTTAAACGTTCTCGCGAATTACTTGAAATTGAAATCGATCATTTCATGGTGATGGAACGTGATGGCAAAGTCATTGCCTGTGCCGCACTTTATGCTTATTCCGATAATACGGTTGGTGAATTAGCTTGCCTTGCAGTTGCGCAGGATTACCAAAACTCTGGTCGTGGCGAACAGCTGCTTAATACAATGGAAAAAAAGGCGAAACAAACAGGCCTAACGGATCTATGTGTATTATCGACTCAAACTACGCATTGGTTTATTGAACATGGCTACAATCCAGCACAAATTGCTGATTTGCCCATGGAAAAACAGCAACTGTATAACTATCAGCGTAATGCCAAGGTCTTTCGTAAGATCCTAGATTAAGCTTTACGTTGTTTTTCGACGCGCTTTTTATATTCAGGAAATAATAGCGGTGCTAATTCATGTAAGGCTTTTTGATAAACACGCCGTTTGAAAAACACAATTTCTTGCGCTGGTTTCCAATAATCTTCCCAACGCCATGCATCAAACTCGGGTTTCTCATGTAAATCCAGCCGAACATCGGCTTCGTTGCCGGTAAAACGCAGTAAAAACCAGCGTTGTTTTTGACCAATGCACAGTGGCTTATTACCGTAACGCAAATAGCGTTTTGGTAAGCGGTATCGTAACCAACCTCGCGTCATTCCAAGTAATTGGACGTGCTCTGGCGCAAGACCGACTTCCTCCATTAACTCACGATATACGGCCTCTTCTGGCGTTTCATGCTCTTTAATTCCGCCTTGCGGAAACTGCCAAGAGTCATGTTGCGCACGCTGAGCCCACAATACTTGATCTTTTTCATTGCAGAGAATAATCCCTACATTAGGCCTATAGCCATCTTTATCAATCACAGCCCATACTCTTTCGTTACCTTAGTATTAACTTCGTGTAACGTGATAATTCTTCAATAGTTGTTAGATTAGACAAAGCACTCTCTGTATGCAATCGATTTTGGCTTACAATAGCCACATTTTTTGAAATATCGGGCAGTAAACCAAATGGCATTAGCGATTTTTGATTTAGATAACACCTTACTTTGCGGTGATAGTGATCATCTGTGGGGGGAATTTTTAGTTGAAAAAAATATCGTCGACAAAGAAACCTATCGTCAAACAAATAATTTGTTCTACCAGCAATACCTTGACGGTAACTTAGATATATTTAAATTTCTCGCGTTCACGCTCAAACCCTTGTCAGAACATTCAACTGAGCAACTGTTTAACTGGCGCGAAACATTTCTAAGTGAAAAAATCGAACCCATCATGCTTGATGCAGCTAAATCCTTAGTCGAACACCACCGCCAACAAGGCGATACGCTGATGATTATCACCGCAACTAATAGTTTTATCACCGCACCCATTGCTCAACGTTTCGGCATCGAATATTTAATTGCGACCGAACCAGAGATGATTGATGGTCGCTATACAGGTAAGGTCGCTGGCACACCCTCTTATAAAGATGGCAAAGTTGAACGCTTAGAAGCATGGTTAGCAGATCACACAATCAACCTCGAAGGTAGCTATTTTTATAGCGATTCACATAATGATTTACCCTTGTTAAAACGTGTTGATCATCCTATCGCTGTCGATCCAGATCCCACTTTAGAAGATTTTGCTCAACAACAAGGCTGGAAAATTCTTAGTTTGCGTAAATAATTGGTACAATTCATCGTTTTTATTATTCAGATCAGGCCATCACTATGGAATGGGAAGTTGTTATTGGGTTAGAAATTCACGCCCAACTTGCTACAAAAAGTAAGATTTTTTCTGGTGCACCGACTGCATATGGTGCCGAACCTAACACACAAGCGTGTGCTGTTGACCTCGGTTTACCTGGCGTATTGCCAGTTCTAAATAAAGAGGCTGTAAGAATGGCAATCAAATTCGGTCTTGCCGTTGATGCTGAGCTTACCCAACGTTCTGTGTTTGCGAGAAAAAATTACTTTTATCCGGATTTACCTAAAGGTTATCAAATTAGTCAGCTTGATTTACCTATTGTCGGTAAAGGTCATTTATCTATTGAGCTTGAAGATGGCAGCGAGAAAATCATCGGTATCACCCGTGCTCATTTGGAAGAAGATGCAGGTAAATCAATGCATGGCGATTTCCACGGTCAAACCGGTGTCGATTTAAATCGTGCAGGCACACCTTTATTAGAAATCGTATCAGAACCCGATATGCGTAGCGCCAAAGAAGCTGTCGCTTATATGAAGAAAATTCACTCTTTAGTGCAATATTTAGAGATTTGTGACGGTAATATGCAAGAAGGTTCTTTCCGTTGCGACTCAAATGTCTCTGTACGTCCTAAAGGCCAAAAAGAATTAGGTACCCGCACTGAATTGAAAAACATTAACTCTTTCCGCAATGTTGAACGTGCTATCAATATTGAGATTGAACGCCAAATTGAGCTAATTGAAGATGGCGGTACCGTTGTACAAGAAACACGTTTATACGATGCAGATAATAATGTAACGCGATCAATGCGTAGCAAAGAAGAAGCAAATGACTACCGTTATTTCCCTGATCCTGATCTGCTTCCTGTCGTGCTAGAACCAGAACTAATTGAAGAAATTCGAGCTAGTTTGCCAGAATTGCCCAATGCAAAACGAGATCGATTTGTATCTGATATGAATTTATCGCTCTATGATGCATCGGTTTTAACCAGTAGTCGCGAATTAGCCAACTATTTTGAAGCGGTTTTAGTTGCCACAAATAATCAAGATCCTAAACAGTGTGCAAACTGGATCATTACCCAACTGTTAGGCGCACTAAATAAAGCAGGATTAGACATCACCGCGTCACCTATCAGTGCAAAACAACTAGGTGGCTTGCTTGTACGTATCTCTGATAACACCATTTCAGGAAAAATCGCCAAGCAAATCTTTGATGCGCTTTGGGATGGCGAAGGTGATGATGCTGATAGCATTATCGAAGCAAAAGGACTCAAACAAGTCACAGACAGTGGTGCAATTGAAGCAATTATTGATGAGGTTATTACTAATAACCAAGCCCAAGTTGAACAGTATCGTGCTGGTAAAGAGCAGTTATTTGGCTTTTTTGTCGGTCAGGTTATGAAAGCATCTAAAGGTAAAGCTAATCCAGCACAAGTTAATGAGTTATTAAAAGCAAAACTCGCTGGCTAATAACGTTACACCGTGAATTAAGGCCATACACGTTAAACACGTGATGGCCTTTTTTATATCTAAATTAAGATCCAATTTACATTTATCTCGACTAATGCACATTATTTTAATGTCATATTAGGCTAATATCTGCTGCTAATTATTGATATCATCCATTCAGTGAATATAAGCAACGGATCTATTTATACATGAAGTTTCAGCAAGAACACCTGACATCAAAAATGACATTAAGTAAATTGGCGACACCCTCTCCGTTGCCTGATGCTAATTGGGTTTTAGTGTTTGGCTCTATTTCCGCTTTTAAAGAACGTAATCTCGGACAACTCCTGCAAAAACGTTATCCTAAAGCTGAAATCATTGGCTGTACTACTTCGGGTGAGATTGCTCCAGATGGTGTGCATGATGACAGTCTTCAAATAACTGCAATGAAATGGGAAAACAGTCACTTAAAGTTTGTTGCTAAACCTATTGCCAGCATGGGTATGTCTTATGCTATCGGTACACAAATTGCTCAAGATCTTGATCAATCTAATCTAAAGGGCATTTTTGTATTAAGCGACGGCCTCAATATTAATGGTTCTGATTTAGTGCAAGGACTTCAAGCAACGTTGCCTGATATTCCGATCACAGGTGGTTTAGCGGGTGATAATGCCCAATTCAACCAAACCCTAGTGTTACATAACAGCAAAGTCTCAGATAAAGTTGTTGTCGCGGTTGGGATCTATGGTGATAACGCAATCGTCACTAGTGGTGCCTTGGGTGGCTGGAAACCTTACGGCCCCCCTCGAAAAATTAGTAGCTCAATCAAAAACGTGGTCTACCAGCTCGATAACAAACCGGCTTTGCCATTATATAAGATGTACCTTGGCTATTACGCCAATGCATTACCTTCATCTGGCCTTAATTTTCCCTTTGCGATTATGTCCGAAGACAAGAATATCTCGGTTATTAGAACCCTACTGTCAGTTAATGAAGACGAAAATAGCATGACCTTTGCTGGTAATGTTGCTGAAAATTCAACCATCCGTTTTTTGAAATCGGATCATGATAGCTTGGTCAATGGTGCCAGCTTAGCGGCTCAACAGATCCTCGACAAACACGTTGATTTAAATAATAGTGGCCTCGCTATCTGTGTCAGTTGTGTTGGTCGAAAATTGGTCATGGCCGATCAAGTCTCAGATGAAGTCGTCGCTGTGAAACAATTACTCGGTGACAATACTGGCATTACTGGCTTTTATTCAAACGGAGAGATCTGTTCTGGTGATGACGACAGTCATAGTCAATTACATAATCAAACTATGACCATCGCATATTTGAGCGAGCATATAGATTAATCAGCTAGCTCTCTTGCCGCCGCTAATAACGCTAACCGAGCAATAACACCATAAGCATAAAAACGATTTGGCCCTGCATCTGGCTGTTCCGTTTTATCTGGGGTGATACATGATTGAGCAAATGCTAACGGTTCAAAATGCATGCCTGGTGCATTCAAGTTTTCATTCACACCGCGCCCAGTATGAACACGATAAAAACCACCTACGACAAAATGATCCATCATATAAACGACAGGTTCAGCTACAGCATGATCTTGACCAATCGTTTCAAAGGTATACACCCCTTCTTGAATTAAAACATTCTCCACCGTCATACCTTCCTTAGCCGATGCCATTTTTGTTCGTTGTTTTCGATTTAAGCTAATAATTTCTTCGGCACTTTTTACCATCATGATACCCATACCATAAGTACCAGAATCAGCTTTTACAACCACAAATGGTTCTTTATCTATGCCATATTCGTCGTATTTCTTCTGAATTACGGTTAATAAGTTTTCAACATTTCTGGCTAAACACTCGGTACCAGTACGTTCCATAAAGTTCACTTCACCACATTGCAATGACAAGGGAGAAATTAGCCAAGGGTCTATACCTATTTGTTGTGCAAACTCTTGAGCAACAGCATGATAATGTCGGAAATGATCCGATTTTTTTCGATCGGACCAACCGGCCGATAAGGGCGGTACAACCTGTTGTTCCAAACCTTCTAATATCGCTGGTCGCCCAGCTGACAGATCATTGTTCAACAGCACTAGGCAGGGAGAAAAATCACCGACCATCACTCTATTGCCTTCTCGAGTTAATGGTTCTAATTGACTGATTTTGCCCGATGGTAATTCGATCTTTGTTAGCTCGGTAATATCGTCACGCATACTACCGATCCTTGCTTCCAGACCAGCTTGTTCAAAGATCTGGCGTAAGGTCTCTAAACTCTCAAGATAAAATAAATTTCGAGTATGATTTTCGGCAATAATCAACACCCTTCGCGCATGAGGGCAGTGCCTTTCAACAGCTGATTGCACAGCATTTATACATAACGGCATAAATGCAGAATTGAGATTATTAAAACCAGCTGGAAATAAATTCGTGTCGACAGGAGCTAACTTAAAGCCAGCATTTCGCAAATCAACTGAGGTATAAAATGGTGCTGGTGTTAACAGCCATTGTTGTCTTAACCATGTCTCTACACTGATTTGATGTTCTAACAAATGGCCTTCCAGTTTCAGTAGAGGACCGGTCAATGCCGTTGTCAAATGTGGGACACCAGATATCATAGTTTTTGCCTTAAAATTTTGGGTAAAAGCATAGCGCTTAAGTAGTCATGTGAACCAGAACACAGTTTATGTTTTCCATCTCATTCATACTGCATTTTCTTATGTGGGTCGGAGTTTAGCAAGAATAACTTTTATTCGATATTGACTAGCTTGACGTTCAAAAATGGTATATCTTCATTCTTTATGGTCTTATCCAATACAGTTATGTTTTTAAGGTAATGTTTTAGCGTGAGTGAGAATCAAACTGAATTTTCGGGTCTAAAAGTGATGGTCATAGACGATAGTAAAACTATTCGTCGTACCGCTGAAACATTGCTTACAAAAGCAGGCTGCGATGTCATAACAGCTGAAAATGGATTTGAAGCTTTGCCTATTATCAATTCTCAGCATCCTGATATTTTATTCATTGATATTATGATGCCTCGCTTAGATGGCTATCAAACCTGTTCTTTAGTCAAAAGTAACGCTAAATTTCATGATACGCCCATCGTAATGTTATCAAGTAAAGATGGTCTCTTTGATCGTGCTAAAGGCCGCGTTGTAGGTGCAGAACAATATCTGACCAAACCATTTACTCGTGAAGATCTCCTTGGTGCTATCCGGACTCATTTGCTAAATAAAAACAAGGACGCTTAAACAAAATGGCACTGATTCTGATTGCTGATGACTCGCCAACAGAGGTGTATGTTCTAAAAAAAATTCTGGAAAAACATAATCATCAAGTGCTTGTTGCTGAAGATGGTGAACAGGCGATGGAGCTTGCCCAAACTAAGCGACCAGCCTTAATCTTGATGGATGTTGTCATGCCTAAACTAAATGGCTTTCAGGCAACACGTCGTTTAAGCAAAGCTCCTGAAACCAGTGCTATTCCTGTCATTATTGTCTCATCTAAAAATCAAGAAACTGACCGACTCTGGGGACTACGTCAGGGAGCCAAGGGGTATTTAAGTAAACCCGTAGATGAAGCTCAACTGATTCAAGAAATGAATATCCTATTAGGACTTTCAGCATGACATCCACGCTTTCACCACCTCAAATTTTTAGTCTGCTTCGAGATATCGAGCAACGCAGTCGCCAAGAGGCCTCACAACATAATAATCAACATGGTTTGTGGACAGCAATTGGCTTTCGCATTGCAAATGAACATTTTTTAGTACCACTCAAACAAACGCGCGAAGTATTCCCTATTCCCGCTCAAATAACGCCTGTACCAAAATCAGAGCCTTGGGTGTTTGGCATTGCCAACCTTCGAGGTGAATTGTTACCGTTATTTGATTTAAAGTATTTTCTATATGGTAAGTTGACTAAAGTAAATAAACGCAGTCGCATTATGGTTATCAATCATCCCGACATCTATTCTGGCTTATTGATCGATGAAGTGTTTGGCTTAAAACATTTTCAACAACAGCCTGACCAATTTCAGGAGCAAAATGATGAAATTATGCCCTTTGTTAGCGGTTGCGTTACCCAACAAGAAACACTTTGGAAAGTCTTTAGTTTCGAAAAATTAGCTTCCGACTTACGCTTTTTAAATGCAGCCGCATGATATTTTGATTTCAGGATAATTACCATGAACGTAACTAAACTTTTTCTTTCGGCACTGATATCGAAACGTAATATCGTTAATCTCCTACTGACCCTCATTTTTGCAGTAGGGACTTCATTTGGGCTTTGGCTGATGGCTACCGGCCAATACCAAATTTATCTGAACGACGTTATGTTATTTTCAGCGGCCATTTTTGCGGGGTTAGTACTCACTATCATCTTTGTCCTCCGTCTGAGTTACACACCATTCAAACACCTGAAAAGCTCACTTGATAACATGGAATTACAAAATCGCCATAATCAAGATGCCATCCTGCGACTATTAGATGAAATGGGCGATCTGGCTGATGGTGATCTCACCGTATCAGCAACTGTTACAGAAGATATTACCGGTGCGATTGCTGACTCAGTCAACTACACCATTGATGCTTTGCGTAATCTGGTACAACAAATTAACACCACTACTTTACAAGTGGCATCAGCAGCCCAAGAAACACAAGCCACAGCGTTACATTTAACCGATGCCAGTGATCACCAATCACAACAAATCACTGAGGTGAGTAGTGCGATTACTCAAATGGCTGGTTCTATCGAACAAGTATCACAAAATGCCAGCCAATCATCCAACGTTGCCGCACAATCTGTAACGTTAGCTGCTCAAGGTAATGAAGCCGTTAAAAAAGCAATCAATGGTATGGATACCATTCGTGAACAAATTCAAGAAACATCTAAACGTATCAAACGTCTTGGTGAA
>JBFIJJ010000094.1:0-9476 GCA_041600795.1 Methylophagaceae bacterium
CTTTCCGTTTATGTTTCTATTTATTTTCGTGATTTGGTCTGTTGCCGGGGAGTTAGCCTATGTACCTCTTGCTGTAATTCCATTAGCAATTTTGGTCAGTCTTGTTATTCAAGTTCCGCTAGGTAGAACTATAAAACAGCTGTTCCAGCACTCTGGCCAAAAAAGTGCGACGCTGATAGAAACCTTAACTGGACTAGAAACAATTAAGAGTTTAGGTGCAGAATCGCCAATACAACGTAAATGGGAGCAAACAATAGGATTTATCGCTAAATACAGTCAGCGTGCTCGAATTCTTTCTTCAACTGCAGTGAATTTCACATCTTTCTTACAGCAAATGGCTTCAGTGGCAGTTGTTGTGTTTGGCGTTTACAAAATTACCGAAGGTGACATCACAATGGGTGCCTTGATTGCCAGTACCATATTAACAGGACGTGCATTGGCTCCAATGGGGCAAGTTGCTGGCATATTGACGCGCTATCATCAGTCTCGAGCAGCCTTGAGTTCACTTAACACCTTAATGAATTTACCCGTTGAGCGGCCTACGGGACGAGAATTTCTACATCGCCCTGACTTTAAAGGTGGCATTGAATTCAAAAACGTCAGCTTTCGATACCCAGAACAGCCTATGGACGCGTTGTCTGAAGTATCATTCTCAATCAAGCCTGGTGAAAAAGTAGCATTTATAGGTCGAATTGGTTCAGGTAAAAGTACAATTGAGAAATTGGTGTTGGGACTTTACGAACCCGCTGATGGGGCAATTTTGCTAGATGGTACTGATATTCGGCAGATTGATCCGGTAGATTTACGCCGTAATGTCGGTTATGCACCTCAAGATGTTGTACTTTTCTTTGGAAGTATTCGAGATAATATTGCCTTAGGTAAACCTTTTGCCGATGATGAATCTGTGTTGAAAGCGGCAGAGACAGCTGGTGTGACTGAGTTTGTTAATCGACACCCATCAGGATTTGATATGCAAGTAGGTGAGCGTGGAGAGGGGCTATCTGGAGGGCAACGCCAAAGTGTAACTGTGGCTCGCGCATTATTGATGGATCCTCCTGTACTGGTGTTAGATGAGCCAACCAATGCCATGGATAATAGTACGGAAGAACGTTTTAAAATGAAGTTAGCATCAGCATTACATGATAAAACCTTATTATTGGTAACTCATAAAGCTTCTTTGTTAAGTTTAGTAGATCGTATTATTGTTATGGATCAAGCAAGAATAGTGGCTGATGGCCCCCGAGACCAAGTCTTGACCGCACTTAAGAAAGGTCACATCAAAGTGACAAAAGGATAAGGAATGGTTTGGTTAAAACGGATACATCCAGATGATGCTGAATTTATGTCAGAAGTCAGTGCGGCTACGCTTGAATCAGCGCATCGTACTGGCCATTCCTTACTGTTTTTGACATTATTGTTTTTTATTGCTGCGGGCTGGTGGGCCAAAACGACATCACTCGATGAAGTTACACGAGGCGAAGGCAAAATTATTCCATCAAGTAAAGTTCAGGTGATACAGAACTTGGAAGGCGGTATTTTGGCTGAAGTTTTAATTGCAGAAGGTCAAATTGTTGAAAAGGATCAGCCTCTGCTCAAAATAGATGACACACGTTTTTCATCTTCATTTAGAGAAACGCAGCTTAAATACTATGAGTTGCTTGCTAGAACTGCGCGATTAGAAGCAGAAGTTGATGGTCATAACTTCGTTGTGCCACCAGAGGTTGAAAAGAATCAGCCTGCATTAGCCGCTGATGAAGCGGCACTTTATAAGTCACATCAATTAGAGTTAGAGTCTGCTATCAGGGTACTAAAGCAACAAGAGATCCAACGTCGGCAAGAGTTAGTAGAACGTCAAGCTAAACAATCACAGTTAGAGCGTGGTTACGAATTAAGTGATCAAGAATTAAAAATGTCTGAACCGTTGGTGAAGGCTGGTGTTATGTCTGAAGTTGAATTGTTGCGATTGAAGAGAACAGTAAACGATCTTCGTGGTGAAATGGATGCGAACCGACTTGCGATGCCACGAATCAGGGCGGCACTGAATGAAGTTAGTCAGAAAATTAATGAGCAAACAGTTCAGTTTAAAACGGATGCGGCGAGAGAATTATCCGAAGTTAAAGCAGAACTTGCTAGAACAAAAGAGACGATCTACTCTTTGAAAGACAGAGTGACTCGTACTCAAGTTAGATCACCGGTTAAAGGCACAATTAAACAGCTGAAAATTAATACAGTAGGTGGAATTATTCAACCAGGAGCAGATCTTGTTGAGATAGTACCGATTGAAGATAATTTATTAGTAGAAGCTAAAATAAGACCGGCTGATATTGCGTTCTTACGGCCTGGTCAAGATGCTATGATTAAACTAACAGCTTATGATTTTTCTATTTATGGTGGCCTACCGGCGAAATTAGAACGAATCAGTGCTGATACGATTACTGATGAAAAAGACGAAAGTTTTTATTTGATTTACTTAAGAACAGACAAAAACTATATTGAGAGCAACAGTAAAGGTAGACTCGAAATTATTCCTGGTATGACAACAACAGTTGATATTTTAACTGGCAAAAAAACAGTGTTGGATTATTTACTAAAACCGATATTGAAAGCAAAAAATGAAGCTTTACGTGAACGCTAAGGATAACTGAATATCATGAATGCGATAGTTAAAACCACACTAGCATTGTTAATTCCTATTGGAGAGTTACGTAGTTCGATTTTAACTAATTTATCAAATCATTTTGATATCAAAACATATGATAGTGTTCAAGCCTTTGTTAGCGTTGCTCACGAAGGGCAAGCAGAGTTGTTATTGTGTGATCAAGAGTTATTAGAAAAGCAGCAATCAGTACTGTTAGCATCGCTCAAAACTGCGAGTCCAAACTCACAAATTTTAGTGATAGGGCCAAGTAGGCCGATGGAAACACAAATAGCAGCATTACGCCATGGTGCAAGAGGCTATTTTGATAGTTCATTATCAACTGATCAACTTATGGTAGCGTTAAATAATATACACAATGGTGAAGTGTGGGTTGAACGCCATGTTATTTCAGGGTTGATTGATGAATTAACTCATATTCCAGAAATATCAGAGCAACAGCGCCAAGCTGTTGAATCTTTATCGCCAAAAGAACTAGAAGTTGCAAATTTAGTTAGTCATGGTGCTACCAATAAAATGATAGCAAATAAAATGTTCATAACAGAACGAACAGTAAAGGCACATTTAACAACCATTTTTCAGAAAATGGATTTGCCTGACAGATTATCATTAGCTATTTTCTTCCGTGATTTACGTTAGATAATAATTAAAGAAGATGTGTTGTATTACATGAGCTTATAATGTATTGTTAATACAAAGTTACAAGGAGTTATGTCGCGTGAGGGGATGCCGCACGCACATACTGAAACTATATTTATTAGGAAATAAAGAACATGAAATTAAAGCCACTAGCAATTAGCATCCCCTTGTTATTAGGGCTTTCCACGGCTGTATCAGCTACTACATTACAAGAAGCGGTTGATATCACTATTAAGACTCACCCTGATATCTTGGCTGCTAGTAATGAACGAAATGCGGTAGCTGAAGAAGTCAATCAAGCGCTTGCCGGTTATCGCCCAACGATTGATCTTGCTGTTGGCACTGGTTGGGAATCTAGTGATAATCCAACATCACGAGCAACATATGGACATAGAAATGTTCATATGAATCGAGATGAAGCTAGCATTCAGCTTCGTCAGATGATATTTGATGGTATGGCGACTCAAAGTGAAGTCAAACGTCAAGAAGCTAGAACCGAGTCACGTGCCTATGGTGTGTTTGGTGCTTCAGAAAATACAGCTTTAGAAGCCGCAAATGCATATATTGATGTGCTAAGAGTTCAGAAGCTAGTTGATTTAGCTGCAACAAATTTTGAAGCGCATGAGCGCACGCATGACCAAATTAAATTGCGTAGTGACCGTGGTGTCGGTCGAAAAGCTGATTTAGATCAGAGTCAAGGCCGTCTTGCTTTAGCCAGAGCAAACTTAATTGCAGAACAAAGTAACCTTCGTGATGCCGAAACAAATTACTTGCGTGTTGTTGGTGTTGCTCCAGAGTCATTATCTGATCCTGAATCTCCTAGCTCTTTAATTCCTGCGACATTAGAGGAAGCTATTGGTCAAGCTCTTGGTAATCATCCGACTTTAAAATCTGCTGAAGCAGATGTAGAATCGGCTCATGCTCAGTACGATACTGCGCAATCGCCATTCTATCCCCGCATCGACCTAGAATTAGGTGCAACAGCAAATAATGACCTTGATGGTGTTGATGGTCATAACAATGATGTTACGGCAATGATTCGCCTTCGCTACAATTTATTGAATGGCGGTAAAGATAGTGCTCGTAGTGAAGAAACTGCGCACTTGATCAATCAAGCTGCTGAAATACGTAATAACACTCATCGTCAAGTTGAGCAAAGTGTTCGTTTGTCTTGGAATGCATTACAAACTGTAAATAATCAAATTACTTATTTTGAACAGTATGTCGATTCAAGTGAAAAATCACGCGATGCATACCAACAACAATTTAGTTTAGGTCAACGTACCTTATTAGATTTGTTGGATTCAGAAAATGAAGTATTTACTGCCCGTCAAAATTTAGTTAATGCACGATATGACCAGCTTTATGCTATGTATCGGATTCTCAATAGTATGGGCGCTTTGTTACAAGGCCTAGAAGTTGGCTTACCTGATGCAGCAAAAGTTGTTAGTAACTAAGTTAATCTAAAGATAAAATATATCGAGCCACGGCAATAATGCCGTGGCTTTTTTGTGTTTAAAAAATAAATAACTCACGATTTTTTCTCGTTTTTATAAGGTCGTGATATCATAAGCAATTGCCAATCTGAGGCGTTTAAAGAAGAATTCATGAGCAAACAATCATCTTTTACATACGAAGAACTTTTGCAATGTGGTCGAGGCGAAATGTTTGGCCCGGGCAATGCCCAATTACCAGCTCCTAATATGCTAATGATGGACCGAGTTGTCCATATATCTAATACCGGTGGTGACTACGGTAAAGGTGAAATTATAGCGGAGCTAGATATTTCTCCAGACTTATGGTTTTTTGGCTGTCATTTCCCTGGTGATCCTGTTATGCCTGGCTGTCTTGGTTTAGATGCAATGTGGCAGTTAGTTGGATTTTTCTTGGCTTGGGATGGAAATCCAGGGCGTGGGAGAGCATTAGGTTCTGGCGAGGTAAAGTTCTCAGGACAAGTCTTACCAACTGCTAAAAAAGTAACCTACAGATTGAGTTTGAAACGTGTTATTGCTCGTAAATTAGTACTTGCGATTGCCGATGGAACTGTGTCAGTTGATGGACGTGAAATCTACGCAGCGAAAGACCTTCGAGTAGGTTTGTTTACTTCTACAGATGATTTTTAGGAAACAACGATGAGACGTGTTGTAGTTACAGGTTTAGGTATCACTTCTTGTTTAGGACTTGATGCAGAGACAGTTACTGAGTCGCTGCGTTTAGGGCGTTCAGGTATCCGCTTTAAGCAAGAATACGCTGATATGGGTTTCCGTAGTCAGGTGGCAGGAAGTGTTGATATTGATTTTAAAGAACATATCGATCGTAAAATATTGCGCTTTATGGGTGATGCTGCCGGATATGCCTATATCTCAATGCAGCAAGCGATAGCAGATGCAGGACTTACAGAAGATCAGGTGTCAAATCCTCGTACAGGTTTGGTTATGGGCTCAGGCGGCGCATCATCTTCAAATCAAGTTGAGGCTGCCGATATTCTTCGCGATAAAGGCGTAAAACGTGTTGGGCCATACCGTGTAACTCAAGTTATGGGAAGTACAACCTCTGCTTGTTTAGCAACACCATTTAAAATTAAAGGTGTGAATTATTCTATGTCTTCAGCATGTGCAACCAGTGCACACTGCATCGGTAATGCTATGGAACAAATCCAATTAGGCAAACAGGATATTGTCTTTGCCGGTGGTGCTGAAGAAGAACATTGGACGATGAGTTCGTTATTTGATGCTATGGGCGCATTATCAACTAAATATAACGATACACCTGATAAAGCGTCACGTGCATACGATGCTGATCGTGACGGGTTTGTTATTGCTGGTGGTGGTGGAGTGCTTGTTCTTGAAGAATATGAACATGCAAAAGCGCGTGGTGCCAAAATATATGCTGAATTAACGGGCTATGGCGCTACATCAGATGGTTATGACATGGTCGCGCCATCTGGAGAAGGTGCAGTACGTTGTATGGAGCTAGCGACATCGACGGTTAAAGCTCCTATCGATTACATTAATGCGCATGGTACGAGTACACCTGTAGGCGATCTTGCTGAACTAGGTGCAATCAAAAAAGCGTTTGGCGATACTATTCCACTAGTAGGCTCAACTAAATCATTATCAGGCCATTCTTTAGGTGCAGCAGGCGTACAAGAAGCAATTTATTGCTTGTTAATGATGGAAAATGATTTTGTGGCCGCATCTGCCAATATTGAAAATCTTGATCCTGAAGCGCAAGGTGTGCCAATTGTTCGTGAACGCAAAGATAATGCTGGGTTAAAAACTGTTATGTCTAACAGTTTCGGATTTGGTGGAACAAATGCATGTTTAGTGTTTGAAAAACTAGCAGATTAGTTATATTAATTATTAACTTATCTATAAAAAAGCCACCTGTTCAGGTGGCTTTTTTTATTGTAAATCGTCGTCAGTGACTGGACCACGTTTGCCTGAAATAGACTCTTGGATCAGACTAATCAATTGTGCTTTTTTATCAGGGTCATCAAGGTGTCTTGAGCTGAATGTAATGCCATATTTTGCTGCATATTGCTGAACGATCATGACTAAGACAGTTTCATCTTCCACAAATTTTCTCCATATTTAATAAAATGCATGCATTATAAACGTCATCTCTATCAAGCTGTGAAACAATGACATTACATTATCAAACTTTTGGGCAGGGCCGGCCTGTAGTTATCTTGCATGGACTATTTGGATCATCAGATAATTGGCGAAGTATTGCTCAAAAATTAGCTGATAATGGTTTTCAGGTTATCACTGTTGATTTAACAAACCACGGCCGTTCACCGCATACGACTGAAGTCAGTTTTAAGTCGATGGCTGCTGATCTCGCAACCTTAATTGATCAATTAAGGTTAACTAAAATTCATCTTATTGGTCATTCTGTTGGTGGCAAAGTCGCAATGGTGTTCAGCGACGATTATTCTGAACGTGTTGAAAAACTAGTTGTGATAGATATCGCGCCTAAAGCTTATGCTGATCAGCATTCTGAACTTTTTAAAGCTTTACTCAATCTAGAACTGTCAGACTATACATCAAGAAATCAGGTTAGTGATGCACTCGTATCAGATATTCCAGATAAAGGTGTTCGTCAGTTTCTATTAATGAATTTAGAGATCACAAATCAGCAGTTAAGCTGGAGACTAAACCTTAAACAGCTTGCCGCTAATTATGAGCATTTATTGGTTCCGGTATGTAACAATGCAGTTATACATGTACCGAGTTGTTTTATTCGAGGTGATAAGTCAGATTATATTTTAGATAATGATATTGAGTTGATTAATGACATATTTACTAATGTCGTCATAATAACAATCAAAGATGCTGGTCATTGGGTACATGCTGATGCGCCTGAACTATTTCTAACACACATAATAGACTTTTTTCATGATGATTAAACCTGATGTATTACAACGCTTGATTGAATTCAGAAAAGAACGTGATTGGGAGCAATTTCATACACCTAAGGATTTAGCCATTTCTTTATCCATCGAAGCCGCTGAATTATTAGAATGGTTTCAATGGCGAACTAATGATGAAATTAACGCACAACTTCAAACTGATAAACGAATAGCACTCGAAGATGAACTTGCCGATGTGGCCGTCTATTTAAGTTACCTCTGTCATGATCTTGGTATTGATTTGAACCAAGCAATAGCTAACAAAGTTGCTAAAAATGCTGAAAAATATCCGATTGAAAAGGTCAAAGGTCGTGCAGATAAATATAATGAATACTAGGGTCTGTTTATCTTTCATAGCCACCCCTGTGGGGCGTAAAAACAGCCCCAGCCCTTCGGGGTGTGATTGAAAAAACGTCACCCGGTGTTGCTTGTCATTCACTTGGAACGACCAAGCATCATTCCTCGCGCCTTGGTTGACGGTTTTTTAATCACAACAGAGGCGGCTATGAAAGATAAACAGACCCTCATATCTTCTGCTACGATATGCGACTTGCAATGTAATTATTCTTTAAAGGTTTTACTGCTATATGAACTCAATTGTTTTTCTCATCCAATGTCCTGATCAAAAAGGACTCGTTGCAGGGATTACAGGCTTTTTTGCTGAGCGTGATTTTAATATTTTGCACTGTCAACAATACACCGATGTGCAAGATGGTCAGTACTTTATGCGAATTAAGCTTGAAGATAACACTGGCATTGAACGCACAGTATTAGAAATGCAATTTAGCGAGTTTGCAAAAACTTTAGGGCTTACATGGTCGGTACGTTATTCAGATCAACCTTATCGGGTTGCGTTATTAGTTACCCGAGCATCACATTGTCCTTATGATTTATTGCTACGTGAATTAGAAGGTGAGTTGAAATGTGATATTCCAGTAATCATTGGTAACCATAATGATCTTGAAAATATGGCTACGCAGTTTGATAAGCCGTTTTACCACCTACCTATTACTAAAGATACTAAGGCACAGCAAGAAGCACAGATTAAATCGTTGTTGGCAGAATACAACATTGATTTAGTAGTAATGGCGCGTTACATGCAAATCTTATCGGAGCAATTTGTTGAAGAATATGCCGGTAAAGTAATCAATATTCATCATGGCTTTTTACCCGCATTTCAAGGTGCCAAACCCTATCACCAAGCTTATGATCGTGGCGTTAAGATTATCGGTGCAACCTCGCATTATGCAACAGCCGATCTTGATGAAGGCCCGATTATTGAACAAGGTGTTGAACGGGTGATGCATGATAATAGCCCCGAAGATCTTGTTATGATTGGGAAAGATATCGAACGCTTAGTGCTTGCCCGAGCAGTCAAAGCGCATATCGAGCACCGTATTATTATTTCAGGACGACGTACCATCGTTTTTTCTGAAGGTGCATAAGCTTAATATCTTGTTATAAGTAAGGTATTTGCTTGACCTCAAAAGTTGTGCACTTCACACTGTAGTGCGGTGTTATATAGAGATAGTTAGGAAACGTTATGAGTTTAGAAGAGGCAACGCTGCCACTAGAACTGCAACAGCTTGAGAAAATGTTACAACAGCAAATAGATGCTGGCGATATTGATGTTCCAATGCTCCCCGAAGTTGCAAATAAGGCACTTTTATTAGCTCAAAATCCTGACTCTGATGCCAGTGAAATGGCCAAACTTATTCAAAGTGATCAATCCTTAGCTGGTCACGTAATGCGAATTGCTAATTCAGC
>JBFIJJ010000095.1:0-9400 GCA_041600795.1 Methylophagaceae bacterium
CACCATAATGCAACCATTGAGGTTGTTCTTGTGCAAAAAGTACTGGGCTAATTGTTAGCAAAAAAAGAACGGCGATATACCGTATTAAATATTTAGTCATGCGGCAATCCATTCTTGATCCACAAAAAAGCGTTGCTCAAATTCGGCAGCAGAAATTGGACAACTATATAGATAGCCTTGAATCAAGTCACACTCAGTATTTCTTAGAAAATCCAATTGTTGCTGAGTTTCAACACCTTCGGCAGCAACACGTAAGCCTAATTTATGTCCCATTGAAATAATGGCTTCCACTAAAGGCGCTTCCTGATTATCTTCTGTCAAATCCATGATAAAACAGCGATCAATTTTCAACACATCAAATGGAAATTTTCGCAAATAACTCAGTGATGAGAATCCTGTACCAAAATCATCTAATGATAATTTGATGCCGGCTTTTCGGTAATTATCTAGCATGGTTAAAATCCAATCTTCATGCTCCATCAAAACTGTTTCCGTTATCTCAATGGACAAGCGTTGAGGTTCAACCCCGATTACTTTCATCTGCTTTGCTAAATCAAAGGCACACTCATCAGAGTGAAACTGCTTGCTCGACTTATTGATTGAAATATGAAACTCATAGCCCGCATCTTGCCATGTTTTTATTTGAACTAAAGCTTCATTAATGACCCATTGCCCAATACGAGATATAAGACCAGTTTCTTCAGCTAAAGGTATAAATTTATCTGGCAACACAAGTCCTTTTTCTGGGTGGTTCCAGCGAATTAATGCCTCGGCACCATGCAGTGTATTATTCGTTAAATCAATTACTGGCTGATAATACAATTCGAACTGTTGTTTATCGATAGCCTCACGTAATTCATTTAATAATATCAACCGCTTTGTAGCTTGTTTCTGCATTTTTTGGGTAAAAAATGAGAATTGATTTCGACCCGCTTCTTTGGCAGCATACATCGCACTATCTGCATTTTGATAAAGCGCCTCAGCATTATCGGCATCATCTGGATATATCGTTATGCCAATTGAGGTAGTGACAAACACCTGTTGCTCATCTAGCTGATAGGGTTCAGACAATGCGGCTAATATCTTCTCAGCGATCAGCTCTGCATCTATCTCTTGCTCTAAATCCGTCAAAATAACGGTAAATTCATCACCACCAAAACGAGACACGGTATCGCTTTCACGCAACACTGACGTTAAGCGCTGGGCTGTTTCCTTCAAAAGTAAATCACCGGCGCGATGCCCAAGCGTATCGTTGACCCATTTGAATCTATCAAGATCTAAAAACAACAATGCTAAACGTGTATTTTCTCGCTGTGCA
This sequence comes from Methylophagaceae bacterium, assembly GCA_041600795.1. Lineage (GTDB taxonomy): Bacteria > Pseudomonadota > Gammaproteobacteria > Nitrosococcales > Methylophagaceae. The sequence continues at coordinate 1,319 of JBFIJJ010000095.1, forward strand.
ACCCGTATTGCTGTCATCAATCTATCTGCGAATAGATTACGGTTGGGTAAGCCTGTCAAAGCATCATAGTTGGCTTGATATTCAATCAGCTGCTCGGCTTCTTTATGCTGGGTAATATCATTAAAAATCGAAACATAACGCTCGATGGCGCCATTATCATCATAAATAGCAGTGATTGATAACCACTCTGGATACAAGGCACCATCTTTATTACGATTCCAGATTTCCCCAGCCCAAACGCCCTCTTCAAGTAAGGCGTGCCACATTTTTTTATAGAACTGGGGCGTATGTTTACCAGATTGCAAAATCCTGGGGGTTTTACCAATAACATCTTCTTTTGAAAAACCGGTAATTTTAGTAAACGCAGGGTTAACCGATATGATGCGTTGGTCGGCATCGGTGACGAGTATCGCCTCACTGGTAGTCTCAAAAACACTTTGAGCTAATAGCAACTGCTTTTCTGATTCTTTTCGGCCGGTAATATCTTGAGTTGTTCCTGTCCATCGAATCATTTGGCCTTGAGCATCACATTCGATATCCGTTTTTGCATGCACCCATCGGATTAGTCCATCGGGTCTGATGATCCGATATTCATATTCTAGACTCGCATCTTCATCGTGATCGTACTCTTCTAATTTTGGTATAAAAACACGATCATCTGGATGTATTAAATCAAGAAATTTATCTAACTGCATACCATCAGGAAAGTCGGCTTTTTCAAGGCCAAAAATACGATATTCTTCATCTGACCACCATGAATAGGTATCTCCGACGTGCCATTCCCAGTTACCTATATGAGCTAAGGCTTGGGCTCGAGCCAGACTAGCTTGAGAATACCTGACTTGTTGTTCAGCTTCGTTTTTTTCCAGCTCAAGCTGGCGTCGTGCGAGCAACGTATCAATATGTACAGGAAGCAACTCAAGATAACTGTTACCATCTTTTACCAAATAATCACGACAGTTTAGCTGCATCGCTTGCACAACTACGCTGATATTATCTTGCCCTGAAACCATGATAGAGGGAATATCTATAGTGTGTTCGGCAAGTTGTTGTAACAACATTAAACCGTTCATTTTAGGTAATTGATAATCTACTATGAGAACATCAAAATGTTCTTTTTGTAATCGTTCTAAACCCGTTTCGCCATTCTCAGCGCATTCAACCTGATAACCTAAACGAGCTAAACGTCTTACCACTAATTGAGCTAAGGTAGCTTCGTCTTCAACATATAAAATTCGCACCGACTCATTCATCACTTAAACTCGACACGTTTAATGTAAGTTTGGTGCACTCATGACATTTAAGAATAGTCCTAGTTTTTTGACTTTATCCTTAAACTCATCATGAATTAGAGGTTTTGTAATGTATGCATTACAACCCAGTTGGTAACATTGATTTATTTCTGCTGGATTATCGGTTGTGGTTAACATCACAACAGGGATATGGCGCGTTGATGCAGATCCTTTTATTTCTGCAAGCACTTCAATGCCATTTTTAATGGGCATATTAATATCTAAAATAATGAAAGGAGATACCAGTGAAAAACTTGTATGTTGTGCCAGCCAATCCGTCACTTGCTGGCCATTTTCGAGCTTAACGATATCATGAAGATAACCGCCACGACGTAAATTACGCTCGACGATAGTTGCATGTGCAGGCTCATCATCAACGAGTAGTATTGTAGAAAATGCCATTTAATTCGACCACGTTGTCCATTATGGATTTAGTCTACCCCAAAACGATCATCATTTATAGCAAAGCAGGATCAATTATCTAAGCAGCGGTATTGGGCAAACTAAAACTAAAAGTACTTCCCGTCCCAAGCACTGAATCACATTGAATGCGTCCACCTAGACGCCTGATCAACGTTTGAACATAGGTTAACCCCATGCCATCACCAGGTACGTGTTGATCACCAACGCGTTTAAATAAATCAAAGATATGCGGAATGTCATTTGCTGCTATGCCCTTACCATTATCCTTGACATGAAAAAGCCAATAATCGGGTTGCTGTTCGGCCCATATTTCAATTGTTGCTTTGCGTTCAGGCTCAATATACTTAACCGCATTACCAATAAGGTTGCCAAATATTTGCTCTAATGCCAACTCATCAGTTTGTATAACAGGTAAGGGTGATACTAAAACATCAATTGATTCCAACTGATACGCCAAAGCCTTTAAATTTTTGTCTACAATCGCTGCACTATCAACTGTTTCGATATGTAGTTGTCGCTGACCAATACGTGACAAAGCCAGTATATTATTGATAAGCCCATCCATTTTTTCAGTTGCAGCATCGATAAACTGTAATGACTCTGGGATCACTTTTAGCACAACTTCTTGGGCACCAACTGGTAGTGCAGCTAATTTTTCTGGAGATTGAAGTATTTGTATATCTTGTTTTATTTCAGATGAAAATCCAACGATACTAACCAGTGGTGATCGCAAATCATGTGACACTATATAAGTAAAATTCTTTAACTCTTCATTAATATCGTGCAACTCTTCCGTGCGTTCTTTAACTTGTCTTTCTAAAGTTTGTTGATATTCCTGACGTAACTGCTCTGCTTGCTTCCGTTCTGTAATATCATGAGCAACACCGCGATAACCTATAAACGTGTCATTATCAAAAATAGGGGTGGCACTAAAAGACATTGGGATTTGACGTCCACCGTCACCATGAACTAATACCTCATAGTCAATAATCGCTGATTTAGCAATAGTAGTATCTGTCAGAAAAGCTGTTGCCTGAAGCTGTACTTCTACATCAAATAGATCAACCAATTTTCGACCTACTAATTCTTGGTAGTCATAACCAATAAACGTTTCAATTTGTGGACTACTGTATGTTATGACCCCGTTTTCATCGACCGACCATACCCATTCATTAATCTCTTCAACCAAAGAACGATACTGTTTTTCACTATTACGAATCGTTTCAACGATTGGATTAGTAATGCGTCTAAACAGTACGCTTGCGAATAAAATTACAATGAAGGAAACCAGTGAGGTATATATCGTTGCTCGAATGAATGGTTCACGAATTTCAGCCATATCGAGTTTTGCAACGATACCAAAGTTGAGTACATCCACAGGCTCGTATGCAGCGAGCACTTCAACCCCTCGATAATCTTTACCGACCATAACTCCTGATTGTGCAAAAAGTGCACGTCGCATAGGTTCCGACTCTTCTGAATAGAGCGGAATAGACTCAGGCTCACTATCAACTTCATGGCGATGCCGAAGCAGAAAAACTATATTTTCAGCCTCAATGCCGGCGATAACAAACTCGCCTGTTTGACCAAAGCCCGCATAGTGATTATGTGCATCTTTCAACTGACTAATTGTATCTGCCGCCGCACGTTCGGATAATAAAGATGTAGGGCCACGCTCTCCGACGGGTAGTTCCCAGTCAACTCTGTTAGTACGTCGATTGTAACGCGCCATCGCCTCGATCAATCGCGCTTGACTTTGAGCTGTTTGAACTAAACTTTGGCTTTTTTCTTGAAATGCAATTTGATACAAAATGACATTGGTTACTAACATCGTAACAAGTGCCACCACACTCATAATTATAAGTAATAGATAAAAACTGCGTTTTTCTCTCATATCAGGATCACAGCATTTAGTAACAAGTTCTGAAGTCTGACATAAATCTAAACGAATTAAAATTTAACAGAGAATTCTTGTCCAGTCTCAAAGATAAAATTTGCTAGTTGAGGCATAATTTGCGTATCTATCAATTATAGAAGGAGTTGTTTTCAGATGAGCGCACCCATTGTTATTCGTAAATGCCTATTCCCAGCTGCTGGCTATGGCACACGATTTTTACCTGCCACTAAGGCGATGCCCAAGGAAATGTTGCCCATCGTTAACAAGCCACTGATTCAATATGGTGTAGAAGAAGCATTAGAAGCAGGGATAAATCAAATCGGCTTTATCACTGGCCGGGGCAAACGTGCTATTGCCGATCACTTTGATAATAACTACGAACTTGAACACCAAATCAAAGGCACGTCTAAAGAAAAGTATCTTGATGATATTCGCAAAGTTATGGATCGCTGTGACTTTGTATTTATGCGGCAACGTGAAATGTTAGGCCTAGGTCATGCCATCTTAACTGGCGAACCCATGATTGGTAATGAACCTTTTGCCGTAATACTTGCAGATGATTTATGTGCCGCACCAACAGATAGCAACGATTTAAGAGCATTAGGACAACTAGCTGCATTATATAAGCGTTATCAATGCAGCATTATCGCCATCGAGGAAGTACCGATGGAAGAAATCTCAAGTTATGGTGTAATTGCTGGTGAAGAAATTGCCGATGGCATCTATCAAGTTCATGACATGATTGAAAAACCAAAACCTGAAGATGCGCCGACTAATATGGCTGTTATTGGTCGTTATATTTTAACGCCAGAAATATTTCATTACTTACGCAATACCCCACCCGGTCGCAACGGTGAAGTGCAAATTACAGATGCATTAAAACTGTTAGCACAAGACCGACAAGTCTTAGCCGTCAAATTCAAAGGTCGTCGTTTCGATTGCGGTAGTGTTGAAGGATTTGTAGAAGCAACCAACTACTACTTCGAACATCACTACAAGTCAGATAAGTGATATTGATTCCTTCGCCACAGAAGCACAAAGGGCATTGAGATTTTTAGCCATCTATCGTTTTATGCCTATTTTCCTCTGTGTACTTCGTGCCTCTGTGGTTAATGATAAAATTAAGCAGTACTATTTGTTGCAAAAATGACACAAAAATAACAAAAGTAGCGTTTCCCACATTTTTTTGTTGTAAAAGTGTTGCAAAGCATTCTGAAAAATGAAAATATAGCATCCAACCGAGTACAACTACGGTTACGAGAGAAACTTAAAGTAATCTGTTAACAATTATAAGGTGATACAGAAATGACATTTAACAAAAAAATTCTAGCTGGTTTAGTTGCATTTGCAGCTGCAAGCTCAGCTCAAGCGGTAACTGTTGCTGCAAACGATGGTTGGACGCTAGGTGTTAGTGGTTCAATCAATCAATTCGTTACATTTGTAGACAACAACAATGCTGGCGGACAACAAGTAACAAATATTCAAGATGGTCTTTTACCAGCTTTCTTGAACTTTGACTTTACGGCTCCAACAATGAATGGCCTTGATATCGCGGCTCATATTTCTTTCAGCCCATCTACAAACAATGACAGCTATGCTGGTTTTGAACAACGTGAAGTTTACTTCACAGTTGCTGGTAGCTTTGGTCAAATCTTAGCTGGTAAAGCGTTAGGTCTTTACGGCTCACACAACATCTTAACTGATCAAACTCTTTTTGGTGTAGGTTACGGTGCTGGTTCAACAGCTGAAGGTTCTACTACACTAGGTGGTATCGGCTTAGGTTACGACTATGCTTCATGGCGTTCACAAGTTCGTTGGACATCAAATGACATGAACGGTTTCAAAGTTGCATTTGCAATCGTTGATCCTGCTGCAGGAACATTTGGTGGTACAACAGGTTTAAGTGGTAAACCTACTGGTTCAATCACAACTGGTGGTGTTGCTTCTGAAGACTTACGCTACGAAGGCGACTTGTCTTATGCTGGCGCATTTGACGGTGGTTCATTCTCAGCCTGGGTTAGCGGTATGACACAAGATGCTGACAACACTGGTAACAACGACACACAAGCATGGACTGTTGGTGGTACTTTAGCAGTTGCTGGTTTTGAAGCAATGGCTCAATACTCTGATGCAGAATCAGACTCAACTGAGTGGAGCCAATACTTAGTTCAAGCTGGTTACCGTTTTGGTGGTACAACTTTAGTATCAGCTCAATATGCTGAACTTGAAGATGATAACCTAGCAACAAATGATACAATTGATAAATTGACCGTTGGTGTATACCACGATGTGAACTCTAATCTTAAATTGGTTGCTGAGTACACTAAAGTTGAAGATGATGATCCTACTGGTTTAGATCAAGATATCTTCTCATTAGGTGGTTTCGTATTCTTCTAAATCGAATACAAACAACTTAAAGTATCAAGTCCTTATGGTTTGAAACTTGAAGAAATCAAGAAAGCCTCAATCTTCGGATTGGGGCTTTTTTTTGGCTGTTCGTTTGATTGTTTGACCACAGAGACACAGAGTACACGAAGGTTTTACTAAATATTTACCTCTGTGATCTTTGTGTCTCTGTGGTTAATATCATCATATAATGCTTTGAATGAATAAAAAGGATACTCAATGAATACCAATACAGCTGATTTATCAACCTTAATCACTGAAATCCAAAACGTCATCAATGCTAATGCTGATGAAGTAGCCGAGCTTGATGCAGCCATTGGTGATGGTGATCATGTGATTAATTTACAACGTGGATTGGAAGCGCTTTCAAAGATAAGCGATGAATTAGCTCTGCTCGATTGGTCTAACGCTTTCATGAAGATAGGCATGACATTAATGTCAACTATGGGTGGTGCGTCGGGCTCTCTGTTTGGAACCTTATTTGTCAGTATGGCTAAGGCTTCAAAAGATAAAGAATTAGATTTTAAGGCGTTCGCAAATGTGTTTTACCAAGGAGTTGAGTCGGTAAAACAACGAGGCAAAGCCGATATTGGTGAAAAAACAATGCTAGATACGCTAATCCCAGTAGCAAACAGTTTGAAAGCCGATGCTGATAATCAAACACCCTTCTCGGATGCACTTGAAAATGCCAAGCAGGTTGCGATTGAAGGTATGTTATCGACCAAAGAGTTGCTTGCAACCAAAGGCCGTGCTTCTTTTCTAGGTGAACGTGCTATTGGTCATATTGATGCAGGTGCACGCACCAGTCAATTGATGATCTGTGCTATTGCTGACTCTTTAATTGGATAAATTAACTACAAAGATACTAACCACAGAGGGCACAGAGTATTAATTATTTAGCATTCTCACAATGCCTTGTCGCATTACAGGTACATTAAAATTAAGTAATAAACCATATCTTAGGTGTGCCAGTTTAAGGTAGGTTAGAAGTTGTGCTTTGTGAATTTCAGCAAGCTTATCTACGGTTTTTAATTCAACTATAACCGCGTCTTCAACAAGTAAGTCACAGCGATAAACCGAATTAAGCTGTCTACCCTTGTAAATAATTGGAAATGGATGCTGATTAATCAGTCGCAAACCTTTTTGTTTCAACTCTGCAACAAGGCATTCCTCATAAATTGCTTCCAATAGCCCTGGCCCAATTTGACGATGAACTTCAATGGCTGCACCTATAATCTGGTGTGTTAATTCGTTACTCATTACACGTCTCCTCCTTGAAACAGTACAAAATCAAATTTTTAGCATTCTTAATAATTAACTCTCTGTGCTCTCTGTGCCTCTGTGGTTAATAGTTGTACAAAAATCAACAGCCCCAACGTAAATTAGCTGTATGCACAGGTGCATCCCAATATTTAATCATGTCGTCATCTAATAAAGTTAAGGTAACAGAAGCACCGGCCATATCTAATGATGTAGTGTAATTACCAACCAAAGACCGAACGATTTCAACACCTTTGTCTTGCCAGTATTGAGCCGCCAAATCATAGATCAAATACAGCTCCATTAAGGGTGTACCACCAAAACCATTAACATGTAATAGAACTTTTTGACCTTGTTCTGGTTGTAGCTCTTTATCAATTGCTGCAACTAAATGTGCCACCATCTCAGTCGCACTTGCAAGATCCATCGGCTCACGACCTCGTTCACCGTGAATACCAACACCCATTTCAATTTCATCTGATCCTATATCAAATGTTGGTTTACCTAATGCTGGTACTGTACAACTGGTTAAGGCTAGTCCCATTGATGCGGTTGCATTATTAACTCGATCACCTAACTGTTTGCATTCTAAAAGACTTGCACCTGCCTCTGCTGCTGCACCGACAATCTTTTCAACTATTAACGTTCCAGCAACACCACGTCGACCTGTACTATGATCTTTATCTAATGAAACATCATCACAGACTAAAACAGTTTCATGTTCACAATCGAGCATTTCTGCTGCAATCTCGAAATTCATGACATCGCCAGCATAATTTTTAACGATGAATAAAACGCCTTTTC
>JBFIJJ010000096.1:0-9306 GCA_041600795.1 Methylophagaceae bacterium
AAGTAAGGCAACGTGTGACCGTTGCCAGAGCACGTCAATTGAAACGTGCAAACAAAGCAAATTATTTATTAGAACATAAAGAATTAGAGGTTTATTGCCCCTTGCAAGACAGTGATTATCAATTATTAGAACAGGCAATAAGTCGTTTAGGCTTATCTGCTCGTGCCTACCATCGCATTTTGAAAGTGGCTCGTACGGTTGCTGATTTGGCCGATAGTGAACATATTCAAACTGCTCATTTAAGTGAAGCAATTAGTTATCGTAGATTAGACAAACTGAATGCGTGATTTAAATCCGCAGCAGCGGGAAGCTGCTCGGCATATTGATGGACCTTTACTTGTTCTTGCTGGTGCTGGCAGTGGTAAAACACGTGTTATCACTCGGAAAATAGCCTATCTGATCGAACAATGTGGCATTGCACCACGTAATATCGCGGCGGTGACATTTACTAATAAAGCAGCACGTGAAATGAAAAGTCGTGTGGCTGAATTAATGGCTTCTCGTAATGCGTCAGCTCGTGGTTTGATGGTGTCGACCTTCCATACTATGGGACTCAATATTCTGCGACGTGAATATGCCCATCTTGGATTTCGTGCAGGTTTTTCGATCTTTGATGCACAAGATAGCTTGGCAGTTTTACGTGATTTGATGGGCCGTGATTTTGCAGCAGATAGTGAACATGCTGAACAATGTCAGTGGCAAATTTCGGAATGGAAAAATCAGCTGATCTTGCCTGAACAGGCGATGTCGTTGGCTGATGATGGTCAAAAAGTAGCTGCTGCTAATGTTTATCATCGTTATGTCGAAGCATTACAAGCTTATAACGCAGTCGATTTTGACGATTTGATTTTGAAACCAGTGTTATTGTTTCGCAATAATGCTGAGGTATTACAACGCTGGCAAGCACGCATTCATTATTTATTGGTTGATGAATACCAAGATACCAATGGTTGTCAGTATGAATTAGTTAAACAACTAGTGGGTATTCGTGAGGCTTTAACGGTAGTGGGTGATGACGATCAGTCAGTTTATTCCTGGCGTGGTGCTCGACCTGAGAACCTAGTGCAGTTACAACAAGATTTTCCTCGCTTAAAGCTGATTAAATTAGAACAAAATTATCGTTCAATGGGACGAATTTTACGTGTTGCCAATGAATTAATCGGTCATAACCCTCATATTTTCGAAAAGAAATTATGGAGTGCAATGGGCGAGGGCGATCCGATTCGAGTAATTGGTTGTCGAGATGATGATCATGAATCTGAAAAAGTGGTGTCTGAACTGCTTTATCACAAACTCAAATACCATGCTAACTTTAAAGATTATGCGATTTTATATCGAAGTAATCATCAATCAAGACCGATCGAAAAGATTTTACGTGAACATAATGTGCCTTATTTTTTAACTGGTGGCACCTCATTTTTTGCTCGAGTTGAAGTCAAAGACATCATGGCTTATCTTCGGTTATTAGCTAACCAAGATGATGATAATGCATTCTTACGTGTGATCAATACGCCACGTCGAGGTATTGGTGCAAGCACCTTGCAGACAATTGGTAATTACGCCGCACAACGTAAGACCAGTATGTTTGGTGCCTGTTTTGAATTTGGTTTGGCCGAGCAACTTTCAACGCAGGCAATGGCACGGATCCAACACTTCTGTAATTGGTTAATTGATATTGCGGATCGAGCCAATCGTGGCAATTTGCTTGATGCGGTCAAAGACATGATCGAAGAAATTGATTATCGTGCCTGGCTTGAAGAGGTCACTGGTGATCCTAATCAAGCAACACGACGTATGGAAAATGTTGAAGAATTGGTTTCTTGGATAAGTCGCATGATTGAACAAGATACTGAGGAAAAAAATATCGGTGATATCGCCGCTCGATTGACCTTAATGGATATTATGGATCGACAAGAAGATGAAAATCAGGCCGATGCTGTTCATCTAATGACGATGCATGCTGCCAAAGGTTTAGAATTCCCACATGTATTTATTATTGGCATGGAAGAAGAAATTTTGCCTCACCGAACCAGTATTGAAGAAGATAATATTGAAGAAGAACGCCGCTTGGCCTATGTTGGTATTACCCGAGCACAGCGTTCACTGGTATTTACGATGGCAAATACACGTAAACGCTATGGTGAGAAAGTCGAATGTGAAGAAAGTCGATTCCTGCGTGAGCTACCACCTGAAGATTTAGTTTGGACTTCCGACAAATCGCAAGTTGATCCAGAAGAACGTAAAGAACGTGGTAAGGCTCATCTTTCTAATATTCGTGGTATGTTGGGTTAGGTTCCTAGTTTGCAGATGGTGGATTGCTGACTACATAGAGCCATATATAACCAGCAACACCGGAAATAAGTGACGCCGTCAAAATACCGGTTTTAGCCATAAGTAACAGGGTTTCATTTTCTCCAAAACCCAATTGGGCAACAAAGATCGACATGGTGAAACCAATGCCTGCAAGCAGAGATACACCTGCGATTTGGGTAAAACGTGTATCTTTAGGAAGTTCAGCTAAACCAAGTTTCAACATTATCCAACTGACACCTGCAATTCCAATAAATTTACCCAAGATTAAGCCAAGCATAACGCCTAATGTAACTGGGTGTCCTAGTGTTGCAGCCGCAGAGTCAAAATCTATGGCAATACCTGCATTGGCCAATGCAAAAATTGGAATTACAAGGTAAGCAACAGGGATATGCCATGTTTGCTCTAAACGTTTCAAAGGCACGCCGACACTCTCAATACCGTGTTCTAGTTTTTCAACGACAGAATGTAAATTATCATTGGTCATGGTGTTACTGCCCGGTTCATAACTCGCATCGAAATCACGCATTAATTTATTGACGTGTTTACTGAAGCGATTCGGATCATATTTTGGCATAGCCGGAACAGACATTGCACCGAGGATACCAGCAAGCGTTGGGTGAATTCCCGATAGTAATAATGCGTACCATAACACCACGGCAACAAGGAAATAGGGTAATGGTTTGCGAATGCCAAACATATTAAATGACAGCAAAATTAAAAATAAAACACCTGCAGCAACTAACGGCGTAAAGGCAATTGATTCTGTATAAAATGCAGCTATAACAAGCACCGCACCCAAATCATCAACAATTGCTAATGCCACAAGGAAAGTGATTAATGCTTTGGGGACGCGACTTGCTAATAAAGCTAAGGCACCGATGGCAAAAGCGATATCAGTTGCCATTGGAATACCCCAGCCACTGGCTGTCTCACCATCGGGATTAATTGAATAATAAATTAAAGCTGGAACAGCCATGCCTCCAACCGCAGCAGCGATCGGTAAAATTGCATTTTTAATCGAAGCCAGCTCACCGACTAAGATTTCTCGTTTTAATTCGAGACCAACAACAAAAAAGAAAAGGGCCATCAGACCATCATTAATCCAATGATGCAGGGTCATTTCAATTGACCAGTTGCCAATGCTGACATTGATTAATGTATGCATTATGTGATTGTAGGTATACGCCAATGTGCTATTAGCTAAGATCAGGGCGATAATAGCTGTAGCCATAAGTAACAGACCACTGGTGGTTTGGCGATGAATAAACTCTTCAAATGGGGATACTAATCGATCAAAACTTTTTTCCCATGGTGCATGATATATCCCGGCTTTAGATTTTCTTGTCAGTATCATTTTTAGTTAATATCCTGGCATTAGGTAAATGTTTTGCACACAGTGGCAGTAACTAGGAAAAACCTTAATTACCAACTGATTATTTGAGTTCAGCTATAAGACAAGATAAACCAGTGAATGTTCACTTGTCTATGATGGGATTTTACCCAGAAATGGTATTTTTACTTAATCTTCTTCTCGATACATTAATTGCATACCAAAAAGAAAATTACGCAACACTTGATCCTTACATTGACGATAGTGTTTGTGATCCGGTTTACGGAAGAAAGCGCTTAATTCATGTTTGCTGATGCGTAAGTCTGCGAGTTCAAGAATCTCAAGCGTGTCCTCAGCTTGCAGGTTTAAGGCAATAGTGAGCTTTCTGAAAATAATGTTATTGGTGAGCTTTTTCTCTGGTTCAGGTTGCGGGCCTTCTTTTTTGCCACGCATATCATTAATTAAACCATTTAAAAAAATAGCTAATTGTTTGTCAGGACAATTTTGATAATCAGGATCGTCTTCTTTCTTTAGCCAATTGCTTATTTGTTCACGACTAACGTCAGCGTCAGCTAATTTGAATAGCTCGATCATTTTGGCATCACTAAAATCAAAGGTGTAGCGAACACGGCGTAAAACATCATTATTAGTCACGGGGATATACCTTAAATTGTTGGGTGAAGCATGTAAAAAGTGGAGTAGCTTAAAGCGGCCAGAGTGAAAAACCTAGGAATAAAAAGCGCACTGATAATAATAAACATAACAGTGTTGCAACTGCGTAAACAGCTCGAAATCCATTAGTACGTAGCTGCTTAAAGCCGATGTAACTGCCAATTGCCGTCACAAAAAAAGCAAATTCACTCATTATTAGTAGTGTGAGTAAAGGTAATAAAGTTGTACCGTTATTATCTAACTGACTTCCCCTGAAAACAACTAATAGCAGTATTACGGCAAGGGATAATGCGATATAAGGGAAATGTATTGTTTTCATTCTATGAACTTATTTAGATGAAATAAAAAAGCCCACCATCGGTGGGCTCTCTTTAGATTACTTAGCAAGTTCTACCATGTGATCAACAGCAGCTTTAACATCATCATCACTTAAATCAGGTCGACCACCACGTGCAGGCATCATATTGAAACCATTTATAGCGTGTGTGTATAACATCTCTTCACCTTTCTCAATACGAGGTGCCCAGTCTGCAGCACTGCCTAATTTAGGTGAGCTCATCATGCCACTGGCATGACACATAGCACAGACTTGAGTAACGATTTTTTCACCGACACTACCTGCATCACCTGTTGTTTCTTCAACAGCGGCTACTTCAACTACAGGTGCTTCACCAACATAGACTTCTGCTACCGGTTTGATACGTTCTAATATTGCTTCTTCAGTCATGCTTTCAGGTGCAACAACGTTTTTGCTAACATCTTGTACGTTAACAAGAATTACTTTAATTACTAGAGCGATAATTAAGAAAGTAACAATGCTTCCAAAAAAGAACTTGCCTGATTTTTGAGTAGTCATGAAGAAACCTTAGAGTAAGTTAAATAAACAGTAATTATACGGGTATAACAAGCATGGCGAAATAGTTAGTCACAAATAGCTGTTAGAGCAAGCTTTCCTATGGTGCTGCCTGACAGTAGCTTGGTGTGGGCAAGTGAAATATTTTCTGCTGTTAGTGGCCCGATAACCTCAGTTAATGTTGATGTTAGTTGTCCATTATCAAGTAATTGTGAAATCTGATTAAGGATCTGATGTTGCTGTGACATATCATCGGTTTTAAACATTGGACGAGTGAACATAAATTCCCAAACAAAACCGGCACTTTTGGACTTAAGACAATCTAAATCGTGTTTGTCCTGAGTGCCGACAATGCTGCAAATCATGCCTTGAGGGGCAATTAGTTCTGCCATTGCAGCAAAGTGTTTGTCGGTATTATTCAAACATAAAATATAGTCGGGCGCAGCCAAGCCTAAACTGCGATATTGCAGAATAAGATCACCATGATGGTTGATGACATGATCTGCACCTTGTTTAACACACCATTGTTCTGATTCTGCTCGAGATGCAGTAGTAACAACATGTAGTTTAGCTATTTTTTTTGCTAGTTGAACAGCAATAGAACCAACTCCCCCAGCACCACCAATAATCAGAATAGTTTTACCTGAATCTAGTTCGGAACTAATCTTTAAGCGTGAGAATAAGGCTTCCCACGCTGTAATGCTAGTCAATGGCATAGCCGCAGATTCAGTGGGTAACAACGATGATGGAGCTTTGCCTACTATTCGTTCGTCTACTAATTGATGACTAGTGTAACAGCCTGAACGAGTGACATCACCGGCATAAAATACCTTATCACCGACCTGGAATAATTCGGTATTTTCACCCGTTGCGATCACGGTACCACATGCATCCCAGCCAACAATCTTAGGTGTGTTTAACGGAGTAGTAATGCCGGTTTTCACTTTGATATCAACCGGATTAACTGCTATCGCATCAATTTCAACCAATAGGTCACGATGTTGTGGCTGTTCTATATCCGTTGAAAAAAATACTGGATCGATTACGGAGGTGTTGCCTGTGAAGCCAAAAGATTTTTTGTTACGGTTCATAATTATTCGCTGGTCAATGTTAATGCCGACATCATAAAGCAGCCTTCAGATAAACACCAACTGAGCATTTGGATTTGGAAAACAATAAAAATTTGTAACATTGTCAATAGCTAAGCGTCTAGCTTTCTGAATGTGTGTGTTTTGTCACATTCAAAACAATCTCAGAATACTCAATCGTCGAACATCAATCGAATGAGGGCGATGCTTACTCATTAGCAACAAGGGACTAAATTATGAATACATTAAAGAAAACTTCAGGACTTGCTTTGGCGATAGCTGCAGCAAGTTTAATCGGCTGTGCTAACCAGGCTGAAACTAAGACTGCTAGTGCTGAATCAGTGGCACATTGTTATGGCGTTAATAAGTGTAAAGGCCACAATGATTGTAAATCAGCAACAAACTCGTGCAAAGGCCAAGCATCTTGTAAAGGTCAAGGGTTTATCGCTATGACTGCTAAGGCATGTACTAATGTCGGCGGTACGGTCAAATAAATCAATAATTGAGTTCAATTAATCATAATTCCACATCAATTTTTGATGTCGAATGGGGAGAGAAACGATGAATACATCTAAAAAAGCAACCGGATTGGCATTGGCAATAGCTGCAGCAAGTATGATGGGCGCCGCAACGGTTAATGCTGCACCAAGTAGTTCAGCTGATGTGCATTGTTACGGAGTCAATGTCTGTAAAGGCCATAATGATTGCAAAATATCGGGCAATGCATGTAAAGGCCAAAATGACTGTAAAACAGCAACTAATGCATGTAAAGGTCAGTCAAGCTGTAAATCAGCGGGTAATGCTTGTGCAAGCCATGCTTCATGTAAAGGCCAAGGTTTTGTCGCAATGTCTGTACATGCGTGCGATGAAATCGGTGGTACAGTAGGCAAGTAAAAATAGTGTTCATGTTACTGTGAATGATGGTTGGATAAACGCACCGTATTTAGCTTAATGCTGAGTGCGGTGTGATTATCTTGTGGTTACAGATAGGAATTCGTGTATGTCTCGTCCTTTTCTTGGATTTGGTTTAGGTTTGCGCACAGAATATTATCAACATGTTATTGACCATAAACCACAGGTTGATTGGTTCGAAATTATCTCTGAAAACTATATGGTGCCTGGAGGTAAGCCATTAGCAAATTTGGATAAAATTCGTGCTGATTACCCGATGGTGATGCATGGCGTATCCATGTCGATCGGCAGTGTTGATCCACTTAATCTCGACTATTTAACCAAACTAAAACAATTGATAGCACGGGTTGAACCGCATTGGATTTCAGACCATTTGTGTTGGACAACGGTCAATCACATTAATAGTCATGATTTATTACCGCTACCGTATAACGAAGCCACCATCGATCATATCGTTGATCGGATTAAACAAGTACAAGATATTTTAGGGCGACAAATGCTGATAGAAAATTTATCAAGCTATGTTACCTATAACAATTCTGAAATGCCTGAATGGCAATTTGTTAATGAAATAGCCAAAAGAGCGGATTGTTATATCTTGCTTGATATTAATAATATTTTTGTTAGTGCCAATAATCATCATTTCGACCCACATGATTACGTTAATGGCATTGACAGTGAGCGGGTGATGCAATTTCATCTGGCAGGTCATAGCTACAATGGTGATATGATCATTGATACGCACGATCACGATGTGTGTGATCCGGTATGGGATTTATATGGCTACGCTCTTAAACGGTTTGGTGCCGTCAGTACCATGATTGAGCGTGATGATAATATTCCCTCATTTGCAGAATTGCGTCAGGAATTAACCATCGCGGAAACGATTGCCGCCCAAACCTTAAGCCCTAAACAATTAGATATTTCGGACAATGTTGTGTTGAAAGGTGTTGCCTGATGACCAAGTTAGACGAATTACAACATCACTTCTTACACTATTTATTAGGACAAGCTTCTGATATTGAACGGCATATTGAATCAACGCCGGTATTATCAGCAGCAGGACGGCTTAATATTTATGCCAATGGCTATAAATTACGTTTAAAAGAAGCTATTACTACCGATTATGAAAAGCTGCATGGCTATCTAGGTGATGAGCAGTTTGACAGTGTGATGGAACGTTATATTGAAAAATATCCCTCACATCAAACTAATTTACGTTATTACAGCGTCAATATGCCGCAGCTATTACAGGATGAAACACCGTTTAATTCATTGCCGGTATTGGCTGAATTAGCCACTATTGAACAAGCATTTGCCAATAGTTTTGATGCTAAGGATGTAGCACTGGTAACGATTGAGGATTTAGCCGCATTAGCGCCAGAAGCTTGGGCAACATTACAGTTTACGTTTCAAAAATCGGTGCAAATATTATCGTTAAATTACAATAGTTTTCCGATTTGGAAGGCATTAGCGGCTGAAGAGACGCCGCCCGATGTGGAACAGGCTGATCAAAGTAATTCATGGATCGTGTGGCGACAAGCAGATTTAATCAGTCATTATCGACCGTTAGCTACCGAGGAAGCAGCAGTGATAGAGCTTGCAATGCAAGGAAAGACATTTGCCGATATCTGCGAAAAATTACTGGATTTTTTTGATGAACAACAAACACCAATCAAGGCTATTGGTTTTTTACAATCGTGGATCCAAGAAGAAATGTTGGCTGGTTTCGATTATGAGTAATATGGTGTAGTTGTATCGAATTAAGACTTGATAATCGAGTACTAATTACTTTCTTTACCATAGTGATACGCGGTTAAAATCACCTTTTTAAGTGCTGGATGCTGATTGATATCATCAATCTCAAGCTGTTGTTTTATTACAGGAGCTAATCGTGCCAGTTGCTGTTGTTCATGCCATTGTTGTTCAAAACCGGTCAGATCAAATTGGCCATCATGTGCAAATTCAACTGCCAGCCCTTGAGCGTTACTAAAGATGATTGGTTCGGCAATTAACATTTCAAATTCATAGGAATAGCTATCGATATTACTTACTTGGGCTAAGCACTGATGAAGATCGGGTAATTTGCCATAGCTTGTCATGACATCATCTAAGTCTAACTCAAGTGTGGGTGCGAA
>JBFIJJ010000097.1:0-9302 GCA_041600795.1 Methylophagaceae bacterium
GGTTGGTGCTTACAAAGCATTATCTAGCTGGACTAACTTGGGTGGTGTTCTAAGCGTATTTAGCCTATAAGACCTAATGTATTGTTAGTTTAATACATTACCAAACTAAAGAAGCCCGGCATGCGTGTCGGGCTTTTTTTTGCCTTAGTTTTCTATTCAAAAACAAAGCGTGTTAGTGTGGATTGATTTCGATAATCACACGTGTTGCTAGTTGTCGTGTAAGCGGCTGAATAAACACTAAAATATTACTTTTACAAATAGTCGAAACACGCTAAAATTTGCGGTTTTTCATTCTTAGGAACAGCTTCGATGAACCAAGCTACAGCACAATTGCTTCAAGATTACTACGCAGCATTTAATCGTCAAGATATGGATGCATTTTTAGCTATGCTGACTGATGATGTGATCCATGACATCAACCAAGGTAGCCGTGAAGTAGGTAAAGACGTATTCTCAAAATTCATGGATCGCATGAATGCACATTACAAAGAAGAAATCGTTGATATTTCAATCACAACAAACGAAGCAGGTGATCGCGCAGCGGTTGAATTCACAGTATTAGGTGAATATTTATCAACAGATGAAGGTTTACCAGAAGCAAATGGTCAAAAATACAATTTGCCAGCAGGTGCTTTTTTCGAAATTCGTGATGGTAAAGTAGCGCGTGTTACTAACTATTACAACCTTGAAGATTGGATTGCTCAAGTTGTAGGCTAGTTAAAAAGATGCTGACTATAAAACGTTTATCTGGTGAAGCATTAGTTCGATATATTCCTGAACTCGCCCAATTGCGAATTCAGGTTTTTCGTGACTGGCCGTATCTTTATGATGGCGACTTAGCCTATGAAGAAAAGTACCTTCAAACCTACATTGAAGCGCCAGATAGCGTAATTGTATTGGCTTTTGATGATGACAAAGTAGTTGGTGCCTCAACAGGCATTCCACTGAAATATGAAACCGATGAAGTCAAAAAGCCATTTATTGATGCCGGTTATGACGTTGATAAAGTGTTTTATTGTGGTGAATCAGTGTTAATTTCGAGTTATCGTGGCCAAGGTGCAGGTGTTGCATTTTTTGATCACCGTGAAGCCCATGCTCGTGAAATAGGTGGCTTTGACTATTCCTGTTTTTGTGGTGTGCAACGTCCTGATGATCATCCGGCTCGTCCAGCGGATTATGTTCCCTTGGATAATTTCTGGCGTAAACGTGGTTATGAAAAACATCCTGAACTTAATACAACATTTAGTTGGAAAGAGTTGGACGAAGATGAAGAGTCACCCAAACCAATGACTTTTTGGATGAAAAAACTTTAAAAATGGTCTTTATTGCTTAATTTCTGCGTTGCGCGGTGCTCGCAATCCTCATGTACTAATTGTACACTCCGGTTGCTGTGCTCCGTGCGCCTTGAACTTAAACAATACGCACCATTTTATTTTCTGGATATACCCTCATGAGTAAACTAAAAGTAGCGGCTGCTCAATATGACATTAGCTTTTTTGGTCAATGGTCGGACTTTGCTGATAAATTGACGCAATGGGTCAGTTTAGCTGCTGATCACCAAGCTAAATTATTAGTGTTGCCAGAATATGGCAGTATGGAATTACCGTCATTATTTGGTGAAGCGATCTATAAAGATCTCAATGGTCAGTTACATGCTATGCAAGAAGTCTATCCTGACTGGGAAGCTTTGCATAAAGAGTTAGCACGGCAATTTGATGTGATGATTTTAGGTACATCTTATCCGGTATTGCAAGCAGATGGCTCATTCCGTAACCGCGCCAATCTCTATGGCCCAGATGGTTTAATTGGTTATCAAGATAAACTGATCATGACCCGCTTTGAAAACGAACAATGGTTAGTTAAAGCAGGTAATGACATTAAAGTGCTTGATACTGATATCGGTAAAATTGGCATCAATATTTGCTACGACTCAGAGTTTCCATTAATTGCACGCCAACAAGTGGCTGCAGGGGCTAATTTAATATTAGTACCAAGCTGCACAGATACTGAAGCAGGTTTCCATCGTGTACGTATCGGCTGCCAAGCCAGAGCACTTGAAAACCAATGTTTTGTGGTGCAATCACCGACCTTTGGTAAGGCTGAATGGTCAGAAGCCGTAGACGTAAACACAGGCCGCGCTAGCATTTATACGCCAGTTGATTATGGCTTCCCAGATAACGGTATTTTGGTGGAAGGTTCAAAAGACACCGCACAATGGGTTTATGCCGAGCTTGATTTAGATACGATTGAGCGAGTACGCCAAGAAGGGCAGGTATTTAACTACCGCGATTGGGAAAAGCAAGAAGGGTTGGAAGCGCCGTAACGCCCGCACACCGGACGGTTTGAGATGGCTACATTTTCAGGCCTTATGCAAAAACGAAGACAGCTTAACCGATCCGAGTGCTTGCGTTTGTTAGGTGGAATATACTAGCGTTAATCGCCTTTCTTATGTTTGTGAGGCTTGAGTGATGGCGTATTTTCGGGAGTTTCTTTATTATCACGTTGACGCCTATCTGGCTTTCCTGTTGATTTAGCGGTTCTTTTTGGGCCTGGTTTGATTCCCATAGTTTTCTCCTTTAATGACACCTCGCATTATTGCTAAGCATTTATATTAGATAGGGACTAATTTATGCGGATTCAAGTGTCGGTCCACCTGACAGTGTGTTTTATGAGACCTGTATCCTGATAATAATTGTTAACCAGACCAAATTCTACTTTTACATAGTTTTGTTAAAGCCACAACCACACGGGTTGCAGCTTTAACTATTTTGGGGCATTACTTGATTTCGATTAATACTTCACCCGGTGTCACACGATCACCTTTTTCAACATGAACTGCTTCTATGGTACCAGCGACATTGGCAAGCAATTCGGTTTCCATTTTCATGGCTTCCATCACCATTAAGGCTTGGCCAGCAGTTACTTTGTCGCCTTGTTTGACTAATACGTCGACCACATTACCCGGTAATGGTGATGTGACATGGCCCGGTTCGGTGGCTTTTTTACGTCCGCCGCTACTACTTTCATTAACATATTGTCCCAGTGTTTCGAAGGTAACTTCTTCTGGCATGCCATCAAGTGATACGTAGATTTTACGTTTACCACCACCGACATCACCCACACCAGTAATAGCAATATCATAGGTTTCACCATGAACATCAATTTTGAATTCTGTTGCAACTGATGATGAGCCAATTGAACGGTTTTTGCCTGTAGATTCAGGTAATAAAGCTTCTGGTACTAAGGTGCCATCTGCTCGTTGTTGCAGATAGTCACGACCGAGATCGGGGAACATCGCATATGTTAGTACGTCTTCTTCTGATTGCGCTAGTTCACCAATTTCAGTACGTAATTTGTTAAGTTCCGGTTTCAAGGCATCAGCAGGGCGACCGTCAATAACGTGCTCATTACCAATTGCTTTTTTCTGAAGGACAGCATCAACCGGTGACGGCGCTTGACCATAACCACCCAGAAGATAGCGTTTAACTTCATTGGTAATGGTTTTATAACGTTCACCTGCCAATACGTTGTATACCGCTTGAGTACCGACAATTTGTGACGTTGGTGTAACTAAAGGAGGGTAGCCTAAGTCTTTTCTAACACGCGGAATTTCAGCAAAGACTTCTTTGATGCGATCGAGTGCATTTTGTTCTTTGAGTTGATTAGCCAAGTTTGACATCATGCCGCCCGGCACTTGGTTGATTTGAACCGAGACATCTTCACGGGTAAATTCGCTTTCAAACTGATGATACTTTTTACGAATTTCTCTAAAGTAATCGGCGATATCTGACAGTAATTCTAAATCTAAACCTGTATCCCAATCAGTACCACGCAGCGCTGCAACTTGTGATTCTGTTGCTGGGTGACTAGTGCCTGAGGCAAATGATGAAATAGCTGTATCAATACGGTCTGCACCCGCTTCAATTGCTTTTAACTGACATTGTGCTGCTAAACCAGAGGTTGAGTGGCTATGAATGACTAAAGGCAAATCGACTTCGGCTTTAATTGCTTTAACCAAGTCATAGGTTGGGTAGGGGGCCAATAAACCTGCCATATCTTTAATGGCAATTGAGTCGGCACCCATATCACGTAGGTCTTTAGCTTGTTGAACAAAAAGTTCGGCAGTGTGGACAGGGCTGGTTGTATAACTAATAGTACCTTGTGCATGTTTGCCACACTCTTTAACGGCTTTCATTGCGGTTTCAAGATTACGTAAATCATTTAAGGCATCAAATATACGAAATACATCAATGCCATTTTCAGCTGATTTTTCAACAAATGCTTTAACAACATCATCAGCATAATGACGATAGCCAAGCAAATTTTGGCCACGTAATAGCATTTGTAACTGAGTCTTAGGCAAGGCTACACGTAATTGACGTAAACGTTGCCATGGATCTTCTTTTAAAAATCGCACGCAGGCATCAAATGTAGCACCGCCCCAAACTTCGAGTGACCAAAAGCCAACTTGATCCAATTTTTCACAAATTGGCAACATGTCTTCTGTACGCATACGAGTGGCAATAAGCGATTGATGAGCATCACGTAAAATGACATCTGTTACTTGAATTTTTTTCATGTTTATTTATCTCCAGCTAATCGGTCTTAATTACCAGCCTGCATGGGCTGCAATGGCAGTAGCAATGGCCAGCGCCACCGCGCTGGGATCTCGTTTCACAGAATATTTCAATAGTTCAGGATGATTTGGCACAAAGCTAGTGTCGAATTTTCCTGAACGGAAATCAGGGTGTTTTAATATTTCTTGATAATATCTGGCGGTAGTTTTAATGCCATGTAGGCGCATATCATCAAGTGCACGTTGACCACGCGCGATCGCATCTTCCCAATCAAGTGCCCATACCACTAACTTGAGGCACATCGAGTCAAAATAGGGTGGTATTTCATAACCAGTATAGATAGCTGTATCAACACGTACCCCAGGACCACCAGGGGCGTAATAGTGGGTTATGCGACCAAAACTGGGCAAAAAGTCATGTTTAGGATCTTCAGCATTGATACGAAATTGCAGAGCAAAGCCACGATATTGAATGTCTTGTTGACGATAAGATAGTGATAAACCTGAGGCAATACGTAATTGTTCTCGAACAATATCAACACCAGTGATCTGTTCAGTAATCGTATGTTCAACCTGAATGCGCGTATTCATTTCCATGAAATACACTTCATTGCCGGTTAATAAAAACTCAACAGTACCCGCATTTTCATAGTTCACAGCTTTGGCTGCTCTAACGGCAAGATCACCGATATAGTTGCGTTGTTCAGGTGTTAATTGTGGGCTAGGGGCAACCTCTATCAATTTTTGGTTACGACGTTGAATAGAGCAATCACGTTCGTACAGGTGAACAACGTTACCTTTACTATCAGCAAGAATTTGTACTTCTATATGGCGTGGATCAACAATACATTTTTCCATGAACACTTCAGCACTACCGAAGGCTTTAGTCGCTTCTGAAATAACCCGCGGGTATTGTTGTTGCAGTTCCAAAGCATTATCACAACGACGAATGCCGCGACCACCACCACCCGATGTTGCTTTAATCATGATCGGATAGCCAATGACCTCTGCTAGGCTCAGTGCTTCTTGTAAATCTTTAAGATTTCCTTCAGAACCAGGTGTAATGGGAACACCAGCTGCACGCATACTATCTCGCGCAGATGTTTTATCACCCATACGATCGATCACGGTCGATTTTGGTCCAATAAAGGTAATACCTGCTTGTTCGCATAGGCGAGCAAAGTTCGCATTTTCAGATAAAAAACCATAGCCAGGATGAAAAGCATCACAGCCTGTTTCCAGGGCTAAATTGATTATACGCAATGGATCTAAATAGCCGGTTAAAGGCTCTTCGCCCAAAGAATACGATTCATCAGCGCGTTTTACATGTAAACCATAGCGATCAGGTTCTGTATAGATCGCGACTGAACGGATATTCATCTCGGCGCAGGCGCGTACAATACGTAATGCAATTTCGCCTCGATTTGCGATCAGTACTTTTTTTAGCATGACATCATATCCCCAATAATTATTAATACCATGCTAGAGCAATAGTCCTATAATTAATAATTGATTAAATTAACAGTATTGATAAGCTGTAGGTTATGTATAGAGGTAGGATGTTGATATGGCTTTAAGTTTGCAGCAATTAGTAAGTCGATTATCGTTTCGACAGTTACAAGTTTTTCAAACTGTTTATCAGCTTCGTGGTTATCGCAAAGCGGCAGAATCACTAGGTTTAACGCAGCCTGCTGTCAGTTCGCAAATCAATAAATTGGAACAGGCATTAGAGCAACCTTTATTTGATTTTATTGGACGAAAACTCTACTGCACTGAAGCGGGAGAACGCGTTGCTCAATTTATTGAACACTTATTTACTGACATTAGTTTGTTACAAAGTGAGTTATATGCTTTAAAAGGTGAATTATCGGGTGATTTAAGAATAAGCGCAGTAAATACTGCTCAGCCGGTCGTACCTTATCTAATTAAAGGCTTTTCCGAATTGTTTCCATCGGTGAAAGTAAATGTAAATGTTGTCAACAGAGCACAAGCGCTTGAGCGATTGGAAAAGAACAATGACGATTTGGTCATTATGGCAATGGTGCCGAGTGATCGTCCTTTGGCAGTGTTGCCGTTTTTAGATAATGAATTGATCCCAATAATGCCATCTGATTTTAAAATGCCAGTGAAGGGAGCCATGACACCACAACGGTTTTTGCAACACCCTTTAATTTTACGTGAAGCAGGTTCTGGTAGCCGTCTAGCACTTGAACAACACTGTCAGCTTAATCGATTAGTAATTAATTCCTATATGGAGTTCGGTTCAAATGATGCAATTAAGCATGCTGTTATCGTTGGTTTAGGCGTTGCTGTCGTGCCAAAGTTAAACGTTGTTAATGAGCTGAAACTGGGATTAATTAAAACAATGCCACTCAAGGGTTTTCCACTTCGTCGATCGTGGTGCTTGGTGTATCCAAAAGGTAAACATCTAACCCCTGTGGCTCAGGCATTTATGAACTACATTCAGCAAAACATAGCTCAAATCAATGAGCATTTTAAAGTGATGAAGTCGTAACGCTGTCAATTGAAGTAACTCATTGAGCGAGAACCGTCGGATTAGACAGTGTTTTTTCAGTATCCACAAAACATTTATGGATGAAGCTATCGGCTACACAGTATAGAATGTATGGTTGATTAGTTTTAGCTACCAAGCCACCCAGAATTCAAAGGAACACACGATGTTAGACCAGCCACAAATCGAGCAATTGATTAACGATTATCACGATCAAACTTCCCAAATGACTTTAGGCGATAGCAAGGCTAAAGTTACTGTCAGTATCAACGAGCAAAAACTTGATGTAACTGTAACCTTAGGTTATCCAGTCAATGGCTATGTTGATGTTATCAAAACAGATTTAGAATCTGTACTTAAACAAAAATCAGGTTTTGATGCTGTTACTGTCACAGTCGATTGGAAAGTTACCAAACACAAAGTACAACAAGGTGTTAAGGCAATTAGTAATATCAAAAATATTATTGCTGTGGCATCAGGTAAGGGCGGCGTTGGTAAATCAACAACATCGGTCAACTTAGCGCTAGCGTTAGCAGCCGAAGGTGCTAATGTCGGTATTTTAGATGCGGATATTTATGGCCCAAGCCAACCACGCATGTTAGGTACAACACAACGTCCTGAATCTGCCGATGGCAAATCAATTGAACCGATCATTAGTTATGGCATTCAATGTATGTCGATTGGTTTTCTAATTGATGAAGAAGAGCCGATGATCTGGCGTGGTCCGATGGTGACACAAGCATTAGAACAGATGTTAAATGATACTAATTGGCAAAATCTTGATTATTTAGTTATCGACTTGCCACCTGGCACGGGTGATATTCAGTTGACCTTGTCACAAAAAATTCCAGTGAGCGGCTCGGTTATTATCACAACTCCGCAAGATATTTCATTACTTGATGCTCGTAAGGCATTGAAGATGTTTGAAAAAGTAAATGTGCCAGTGATGGGCATTATTGAAAATATGAGTACCCATGTCTGTAGCCAATGTGGTCATGAAGAGCATATTTTTGGTGCCGGTGGTGGTGAAAAAATGGCCAAACAATATGGTGTCGATTTATTAGGTGATTTACCACTTGATATTGCGATCCGTGAAGATGCGGATAGCGGTCATCCAACTGTTGTTGCGAAGCCTGATAGTGCTATTGCTGCAGCTTATCGCACAATTGCAGTTCGCATTGCGGCACGTTTGGCGAAACAAGGCAAAGATTTTTCATCTGCATTCCCTAATATCGTTATCAAGAACGATTAATCACGTTATCATTAGGGCTATTCACAACAATAAGTAATTAAACTATGAGCATTAAATCGGATAAATGGATTCGCCGGATGGCGGAACAACATAACATGATTTCACCGTTTGAACCGGGCCAAGTTCGCAATACAGAACAAGGAAGAATCATCTCTTATGGCACATCAAGCTACGGTTATGATGTGCGCTGTTCAAATGAATTTAAAATTTTCACTAATATCAATTCAGCGATTGTTGATCCAAAGAACTTTGATGAAAACAGTTTTGTTGATGTGAACTCAGATGTGTGCATTATTCCACCAAACTCATTTGCGTTGGCGCGAACAGTTGAAACCTTCAAAATTCCACGAAGTGTCTTAACGATTTGTCTTGGTAAATCGACTTATGCTCGTTGTGGCATTATTGTCAATGTCACACCGTTAGAGCCTGAGTGGGAAGGGCATGTGACCTTAGAATTCTCAAACACAACACCATTGCCGGCAAAAATTTATGCAAATGAAGGCGTTGCTCAAATGTTGTTCTTTGAATCAGATGAAGTGTGTGAAACATCCTACGCTGACCGTGGTGGTAAATATCAAGGTCAAACTGGCGTGACGTTACCTAAGTCATAAATTGAAGCTGAATGTCATGACAACAGCCTCCTCACTAGTACGATTAATAAAACTTTGTTTTATTACGTTATTGTTAGTTGGCTGTTCAAACGAACGCGCTTCAGATGAGCAATGGGCTCATAGTGATTTAAGTAGCTATGCCGCAGCATTTTCACAAGATGGTCGTTATGTATTGGTTGGTGATACCGATGCACCTGCCAGATTGTGGGACATTGAAGCTAATAAAGTCATCTATAGTTGGCAAAATTTGCCAGAAGCGGTGGGTACCACGACCTTAGTTGACTTCTCTGCTGATGGTAAAGTGGCGGCAACTGTTGAGCAAGATACGATTGTATTGTGGCAAGTAGATAA
>JBFIJJ010000098.1:0-9295 GCA_041600795.1 Methylophagaceae bacterium
AAGGTGGCACCTTGTTTTTTTTGTTTATCAAAATCAATCTTGCCGCCCATTAACTCAACAATATTTTTGGTTACAAGTAAACCAACACCAGTACCTTCAATATTCGAGCTTTCTTGCCCCAGTCGATCAAAAGCGCTAAAGATCCGATGATGATTTTCTTTGGCGATACCAATGCCATCATCTGTAACAGTGATTCGAATTGTGTTGTTGGCACAGGCATAATAATCGACCTGAACCTCCCCGCCCTCATGATTATATTTAATCGCATTGCTCATCAAATTGATCATGACCTGTTTCAATTTTGTGTAATCAGCAGTGATATTTAATGCCCTATCTTGTGCAAGAGTTGTGATCCTGATTTGTTTCTGCTCCGCCATATTCTGCACTAAGGTAACAGCTTCATTAATGACATCATCCAATTGAATACTTTCAAGTGAAACGACACTTCTGCCTGATTCAATTTGGGCCAGATCTAATACGTTGTTTATCAGGGATAATAAGTGTTTACCACTATCTACAATATAGTTAATTTCCTCACGGTGTGTTTCATTGATAGGCTCTTTTGTATCAGTTTGTATTAATTGCGCGAAACCAAGAATGGCATTTAAAGGCGTCCTTAATTCATGGCTCATTGAAGCCAAAAAGTCTGATTTCGCTCTGTTTGCACGTTCGGCCACCTTCTTCTCTTGAAGCAATTCGGCCATGGCATCTTCGTATCGTTGTTCTAACGCCTTTTGCTCTGAAATATCAGTACGAATAGCAACATAACGTATTGGTTTACCTTGTTCATCTAAGAAAGGGACTATTGTTGAGGCAACCCAATATTCAGTTCCATCTTTGGCTCTGTTTTTTATCATGCCATGCCAGACATCGCCATTAATAATTGTTCGCCACATATTTTTGAAAAACATTGGACTATGCTGGTCCGATTTAATCAGTCGATGGTTTTGTCCGAGCAGCTCTGCTCGTGAATATTTACTAATCTGTTCAAAGCGCTCATTCGTGTAAATAATGTCACCTTTAGCATCGGTGACACTGACAATGGCATGGGCATCTAAGGCATTTTTCTCAAATTGAAGCTCACGCATTAATTTAGCTTGTTCTGCTTCTGCCTGTTTACGTTCAGTAATATCACGCATAAAGGCACTAAATTCATAGCCATCTTCTAAGGAAATAGCTGTAATTGTGATCTCAACAGGAAAAATATGACCATCTTTGTGTTGAGCCTGTAATTCCAATACTTTATTTAAAACAGGTCCACTTCCTGATGCCAAAAAGTGAGCTAAACCTTTATCGTGAGCGGAACGATATTGCGCTGGAATAAAAAGCTTATTTAATGTTTTGCCTAATGCTTCTTGCTCAGTCCAGCCCAAAATAGTTTCAGCACTTTTATTCCAACCCAGGACTTCGCCCTTCTGGTTAATGTGAACCCATGCATCATATGCCGAATCTGTAATCGCCATTTTGCGTGCTAATGCTGACTGAAAATCCTTACTAAGCTCTGCTGCAACTTGTTTATATTGAGTAGCAAGTAATGTGGGAATAAGGTAAGACAGTAAAATAACAATCAATACTGAGATGCTGATGATGGTCGCAAGCGTAGATGTACCAATTCCTGAAACAGCAATAACGTCCTGCGTAGCTGTAAAATTAGTCGCATACATCGCCATGTAATGCATGCTCGCAATAGCTATCCCCATGACAACAGCACTAGCCAATTGATGCTTATTAAATATCTGCTGTTTGGTTGAAACAAAAGTCCTGACTTGTAACTGCAAGGCTATGGTTGCAAATATGACTGCTGACAATACTGATAAAATTAAAATAGGCTCTTGGTAAGTCATCATTGCATTCATTCGCATCGCTGACATACCAATGAGGTGCATCACCGTTACACCGCTACCAAATAAAATGCCTCCCAACAACGCGTGTTTGAAATTTGTCAGGCGATGAATCATCGACCATAAAATAACCGCTGATGCAGCTATACCAGGAATGATTGATAATGCCGTAACGCCAATGCTGTAATTAACGGCAACAGGCAATGTTAATGCTAACATGCCGATAAAATGCATGGCCCAGATACCAAGCCCTAGTGAAATGGCGCCAAAGCTTAGCCAAATTAATTTCTGGGTATTGGCAGAACTATTTAATGCACGTTCCGCTGTGCCAAATGCGGTGAAAGCCGAGATGATTGCAATAACAATAGACACTATGACCAGCAATGGATCATAGGTCTTTAAAAGATATATCATCGTTGATAGATCATCGTGTTCAAAATTCATGAATCACCCTAAAGTTTGCATGAAACCCATCCATCATTTCACGTCTTTACGGAATAGGCAAAATTTCTTATCACACTGATATTAACACGGATAAATCTACTATTAAGCGGGCAACAAATGTTAATAATTATTATGTTGATTCCGCTAAAACTGAAACGGCTATGGCTTCAGCAACTTTAATCCCATCAATGGCTGCGGATAAAATACCGCCAGCATAACCAGCTCCTTCACCCGTAGGATAAAGTCCTTTGGTATTAATACTTTGAAAGTCACTACCTCGCTTTATACAGATCGGTGATGAGGTACGTGTCTCCACCCCGGTTAAAATGGCATCTTGCATTGCAAAGCCTTTAATTTTTTTATCAAATTCAGGGATCGCTTCTCGAATAGCCTCATTTGCAAACGCTGGCAACGCTTTACTTAGATCGCCTAAACTCACTCCCGGTTGGTATGAAGGAGTAACCTCACCAAACGCTTTAGAAGCCTTGTTTTTAAGGTAATCGCCAACCAATTGTGCAGGGGCTTGATAATCACCTCCGCCCAATTTATAAGCTAATTGTTCTAACTTACGCTGTAAATCAATACCAGCTAAAGGATGCCCCGGATAATCTTTTTCTGGTTCGATACCAACAACAATAGCGGCATTTGCATTGCGTTCATTACGTGAATATTGAGACATTCCATTAGTGACCACTCCGCCTTCTTCCGATGCTGCAGCTACAACAGTTCCTCCAGGGCACATACAAAAGCTATAGACACTTCGACCATTTTTGCAATGATGTACCAGTTTGTAATCTGCCGCACCCAAGATCGGATTGCCAGCATTATCACCAAAGCGGGCTTTATCAATCACCGATTGTGGGTGTTCAATCCTGAATCCAATTGAAAAAGGTTTCGGTTCTATGTAAACACCTTGCTGCAATAACATTTCAAAGGTATCTCGTGCACTATGCCCGATCGCTAATACAATATGATTTGCTTGAATGGTTTCACCAGTACCCAAGGTTAGTCCGGTAATATACCCCATACCCTCGGCATCAACTTCACGATGTATTGTTTCAACTTTGTGTTCAAACCGAATCTCACCGCCTAATCGTATGATTTCAGCTCGCATGCTTTCAACCATTTTGACTAGTTTAAAGGTACCAATATGGGGTTTGCTTACAAACAGAATCTCTTCCGGTGCACCTGCTTTGACAAACTCCATCAGCACTTTACGGCTTAAGTGGCGTTTATCTTTGACTTGGCTGTACAGTTTTCCATCAGAAAATGTGCCTGCTCCGCCCTCGCCATATTGCACATTTGATTCAGTATTAAGTTTACCTTGTCGCCACAGCCCCCATGTTTGTTTAGTGCGTTGTTTTACTTCTTGACCGCGCTCTAATACGATGGGCTTTAACCCCATTTGAGCAAGCACAAGTGCAGCTAAGATCCCAGCAGGCCCAAAGCCAACAATGATTGGACGCTGTTGATGCTCTAAAGGAAAGTCGTCGGGTGCAGTTGCAACAAACTGATAGCTGGTATCAGGACTAGGCATCACAAAACTGGCTTTTGCAAAGGTCTCCAAGACATGACGCTCTGCCTGTTCAGACAAGGTGATATCTAAATGATAGATCAATAATATCGCTGATTTCTTACGTGCATCATAACTACGTTTGAAAATAGCATAATCAAGCAATTCATCAGAGCTTAGGTTTAACTTCGACAGAATAGCCTGACGAAGATCCGCTTCAGAATGAGTCAGTGGTAATTTAATTTCCGTTAATCGCAGCATAAAAATGGATGAGTACTATTTAGAGGTCAATGTGCCGAATTTTATCATGTTGCTCCACTAAGCCTTAGACAAAAAATCCTGCACTAAAACCAGATGACCATGCCCATTGAAAATTGAAGCCACCTAGATGTCCAGTCACATCTAATACTTCACCAATAAAATACAAACCAGGCTGCTGTTTTACTTCCATAGTTTTTGAACTAATCACATCGGTATCAACACCGCCCAACGTCACTTCTGCGGTACGGTAGCCTTCTGTTGCAGACGGCTTGAGTCGCCAATTATTGATCGTGTTGCCAATACTAATTAACTGTTTATCACTAAACTCCGCCAACGGAGTGTCAGCATTATCCGGCCACCATAAAGCCTGTAACTCATTAACCAAGCCTTTTGCTAACTTTAGATTTAATCGTGTTTTTAATTGACTCTTGGGATGCCGATGTTTGGATTGAATTAACCATGAAGCAACATCAAAATTTGGCAGCAAATCGATAATGATTTCGTCACCCGGCTTCCAATAATTGGAAATTTGTAAAATAACCGGCCCACTGACACCACGATGGGTAAATAGCAGATTTTCAGTGAAAGAGTGACTATTGCAACTTACTTGCGTTTCTAAAGCTAAACCAGATAATCGTTCACATAAAAGTTTAACGTTATCACTAAACATAAATGGCACTAAACCAGCTTGGCGAGCCACTAGGGGTAGCGAAAATTGCTTGGCGATATCATAACCGATACCACTGCCGCCCAGAGAAGGGATTGATAATGCCCCCGTTGCCACTACTAACGAATGGCAGTCATATTTGAACGGTGTGTGGCCTTGTTTTAACTTAACTTCGTAACGACTTCGACGATCATCATGCTGATATTTATCAGAATGTCCGCTGAGCTCAAGTTGTTCGATACTATCGATTACACAATGTGTTTTGATTTCAACACCTGCCAACTCACATTCACTTAGCAACATTGCCAAAATGTCTTTTGCTGAATGCTTGCAAAATAACTGGCTGTGGCTACGCTCTTCATATTCAATGTTATATCGCTCCACTAGGGCGATAAAATCCCATTGAGTGTATCGATTTAATGCGGCTTTACAGAAATGTGGATTCTGAGAAATATAATTACTCGCATCAACAACATAATTAGTGAAATTACAGCGCCCTCCACCAGACATCAGAATCTTTTTGCCTACTTTATTGGCTTTTTCAATGACTAAAACCCGCTTACCTCTCTGAGCAGCCGTCATTGCGCACATTAATCCAGAGGCTCCGGCCCCTAAAATAATGACATCGTATGATGATGAGTGGATCATTAATACTATGAACTCATAAGCAAAAGAACAATCCTAACTAGGTATTCAATAAATCGCCATCACAACATATAAATTTGTGGAATATGACGCTACGTTTAAGCTAAGCTCAGCTTGTTACATGGGAAGTTTTACCTACAAAATGTAGGAATAAATCCACCTTATTGCTATATTACTGACTACATGATTACTAAACAGATCGCTATGTTAACCAGAATAATACTAAGCTCACTGCTTTTTGCATTGCTAATCCCCCCTGTTAGCGTTATTGCAAATGAAAAGGCGGCAGACGATCTGTTCAAGATGTCATTTGAGCAACTTCTAGAGACTGAAGTTATAACCGCATCAAAAATTGCTCAACAACTGACTGATGCACCCTCAGCAGTTACAATCGTTACCTCACAAGATATTGAAGATTATGGCTATCGAACATTTGCTGAAATTCTAGAGAGCATGCGTGGCCTATATGTTTCTGATGACCGTGCTTATGCCTTTTTAGGTGGCCGAGGATACGGCAAGCCAGGTGACTTTACTGGTCGTATATTGCTGGTGATTGATGGTACTCAAGTAAACGATAATATTTATGACAGTGTATTTATTGATAATGCCGGTCCCATTGATGTTGCTCTGATTGATCGTATTGAATATGTTTCTGGGCCAGGCACATCAGTCAACACCAATAATGCCTTTTACGGAATCATTAATGTCTACACCAAATCAGGTGCTGATTTTGACTCACTGCAACTCAGTGGCGACATATCCAGCTACTCAACCAAATCGGGGCGCGGCACCTATGGTAAACAATTAGATGGCGGCCAAGAACTACTGGTTTCTGTCTCAGGATTAAACAGTGATGGTCAATCTCATTATTTTCAAGAAATAGATGACACATCATATAATTTAGACGGGCAAAGCAATGAACGTCTTTTTGCAAAATTAAACTGGGACAAAGGCTTAGCTGAGGCAATTTATCGCTCACGAAATAAAGACATTCCAACAGCTCCTTATGGCGGTGATTTCGGTGCGCCATCCAACTATACTGATACCAGTTTTAATTTCAGTGCTCAACAGCACTTCGACCTAAATCAAAACCTAAAACTCTCATTAAATGCCTATTATGGTTATTACAACTATGAAGGCTTAGAAACGTTTTCCAGTATTCCATGGCTTGAATCGTCCACAGGACAATGGTTTGGTCTAAATACACACTTTTTTGATTCTTCATTTAAATTTCATAAATTAGTCTATGGCTTTGAGTATCGTAATGATTTTGAACAAAAGCTGACTACCCCTGCAAGCCTTTCTAACAATGATGAACAGTCAGTAAGTGCATACTTACAAGATGAATACCAATTTTCAGATAGGATCACTCTTAGTGGGGGGCTTCGCTGGAGTTATAACTCAGACGTTGGACATAGTGAAACAAGTCCACGCCTTGCCGTCATTTATAGTCCTTTTGATAGAACACAATTCAAATTGTCTTATAGCAAAGCCTATCGCAATGCTAATCCATTTGAAAAATACTACACAGATAACGATGTATTGCTTGATAATCTCAATTTAGGATCCGAAGAAATTGAGGCATTTGAATTGGTGGCGGAACACCGACTCCTCAATAATGCACATATCCTTTCGTCGTTCTATCAATATAAAACAAAAGACTTTATCAGTAGTGTCGATGTTGGCGGTGGCATTACTCAATTTCAAAATACATCAGGATCAACTACGCAAGGTATAGAGCTTGAATATGAACGTCAGTGGGACACGGGGTTACGCCTTCGGACCAGTTATGCATTCCAACATGCCATGGATGCGAATGACAACCGACAAACGAATGCGCCTCGCCATATCGGAAAAATGAATGTTACTACTCCAGTTTTAAATGGGAACTGGCATTTGGGCTATGAACTACAAGCATACAGCGATAGGCTAACAGAGCATAGAACAACAATAGGTAGCTACAGCACGTCAAATTTAACCTTAAGATCAAATCGATTACTTCCTAACTTCTCTATAACAATGGGGATTCGAAATCTTTTCGATCGAGACTATGCTCATGTCGCACCTCCGGTAAATACCTATCAAATAGTTATTCCACAGAATCGTCGTAATTATTTCCTACAGCTGGTCTACGATCTGAAATGAAATATCGCGTCTTCTTTCTCAGCATCTGGGTATTGCTAAGTTTTGTGGTTGGAATAAACCCTGCTTTTGCACGACCGCCAGTTCCTGAAAAATCAATGAAGGCAGCCTATCTTTATAACTTTTTATTATTCACAGCATGGCCTACATCAACGATTAGGAAGTTGAACCTTTGTGTATATGAAACCAATACCATTGGCCAGCCATTAATTGACATTCAAAATAGAACCATAAAAGAAACGACGATAGTGATCAAATTGATCTCCGATATAAATTCACTCGCTGAGTGTCAGGTTGTATTTCTCCCAGACATACTGACGTCACAAACAATTCTTGAAATCACCAAATCACTAGAAAAACATTCTGTTTTAACCATATCAGATCACCCGAATGCTACTCAGTCAGGAGTCATGATCAGCCTATTCCTCGACAACAACAAACTTGCCTTTGATATAGATTATGATGCTATAAAGAATGAAGGAATAGAGCTCAGTTCAAAACTATTACGACTAGCTAAAAATGTTCATGCCGAGGAAAATCCAAAATGATCCTCAAAAACAAAAAAATAAAAACAAAAATTAG
Source organism: Methylophagaceae bacterium (assembly GCA_041600795.1). Lineage (GTDB taxonomy): Bacteria > Pseudomonadota > Gammaproteobacteria > Nitrosococcales > Methylophagaceae. Next base: position 8,096 of record JBFIJJ010000098.1, read on the forward strand.
TAATATTGCATTATTCACAACACTAATTGCTTTAATTATCACCTTCCTAGTGACATCGGTGAACACCATCATTACTTCGCGGCAAGAAGTTAACCATGAAATTGGATTCCTAACAAAAGCTATCGCCTTTCATAGTCAAGCGGCACTGCTATTTTCTGACAAACAAGCGATTGATGAGACGTTATTGTCGTTAAGAGAGATCCCTCATATTTTGTCCGCACAGGTTCTTACTCAAGACAATTCTATTTTTAGTGAAAAAATATATTCTAGCGATAATCCTTCCATCCCGATCTTGGAATCAAATAGTGGATTAGCAGTTTATTTCTCAACCATTCGTGTACAAGAACCCATAATTGCTAATGGTGAGGCAATAGGATCCATCATTCTGACTGCAAATTTACAACCAATGTGGAAAGAAATATGGAACCGAATTTTAATATCGATTCTCGCAATCATTATCGCAATGATATTTGCCATTATTTTGGTTAATAAGCTTCGTGAAACCATCTCTGAACCAATAGAAAAATTGAGCGATAGTGCTCGCTATATTGCTGAGTCAAAAAAATATTCACTTCGTGTAGAAAAATTAGCTGATGATGAATTAGGTGATTTAGTGGATCAATTCAATCTTATGCTTGAAGAAGTTGAGCGTCGAGATCATGGCCTATTAAGCCATAACGAGGTGCTTGAGGAAAACGTTGCACACAGAACTCAGGAACTGGTTGAAGCCATAAAACAAGCTCAATCAGCAAACATTGCAAAATCAGAATTCCTAACCAATATGAGCCATGAGTTACGCACGCCCTTAAATGCCATCATGGGATTTTCACAACTGATGCTTACTGATGACTCCATCGTTGATGAATCTACTAAAGACTCTCTTTCAGAAATTCACCATGCAGGTAAACACTTGCTTTCGTTAATTAATGAGGTATTGGACTTCGCCAAAATCGAATCAGGAAAGATTGATATGGTAATGGGTGAAGTACAGCTCCTTCCCATCATTCATGAGTGTTATAGGTTGCTAGAGCCCATTGCTAACAATCAAAACATTACAATTAATATTGCACCAACAATCACTAAACAGATCTACCTGTTTGCAGATAAATTACGCCTAAAGCAAGTGCTATTGAATCTGACAAGTAACGCCATAAAATATAATAAACCCAATGGCAGTGTCACTATCAATATTGCTCAGGA
>JBFIJJ010000099.1:0-9202 GCA_041600795.1 Methylophagaceae bacterium
TCGCAAATTCACGCGGTTGTAACATCGGAATGCGCCTAGCTTAGTTTTTTCAATTTAAAACTCATCCCATTCATCATCAGCTTCAGCTGCCGATGGCCTTGCCGCTTGTTTAATCGGTAATGGTGAATTAGGTTTTATGACTTCGTTAGCCTTACTGGCCGTCTTAACATCAGACATAGTACTCGGCTGTTCACCTATGTTAAAGAACGCCATTAGGTGTTCTAAATATTTGCCTTGTTCATCTAATGACTCACCCGCAGCAGCTGCTTGTTCAACTAAGGCTGCATTTTGCTGTGTCATTTCATCCATTTGAGTAACAGCCTTATTTACCTGCTCGATGCCTTGTGTTTGCTCTTCTCCAGCAGCCGCGATCTCCGAAATAATATCTCCAACTTTTTTCGAGCTAGCAACAATCTCTTCTAAGGTTCTACCCGACTCACTAACTAACATAGCGCCTTCTTTAACCTTGTCACTACTATCATTGATCAGTGTTTTAATTTCTTTAGCAGCCGATGCTGAGCGTTGTGCCAAACTACGTACTTCTGATGCAACAACAGCAAATCCTCGCCCTTGATCACCTGCCCGAGCTGCTTCTACCGCTGCATTTAACGCTAATAAATTGGTTTGAAATGCAATTTCATCAATAACACCAATAATGTCTGATACTTTCCGACTAGAGGTACTAATAGCAGTCATTGCATCGATTGCACTTTTAATAACAGCTCCTCCTTTTTCAGCTTGTTCACGACTGGATGCCGCTAGTTGATTCGCTTGTCGTGCATTATCAGAATTTTGTCGTACGGTACTGGTTAATTCTTCCATACTGGCAGCGGTTTCTTCCAATGAAGAAGCTTGCTCTTCAGTGCGTTGACTTAAATCGGTATTACCTTCTGAAATTTCACTTGCACCTGAGCTAATGCTTTTTGCTACTTCATTAATCTCTTTGACGGTATCAGCCATTTTAGACACAGTCGTATTTACGGCTTGTTGTAATACAGCAAATTCACCGTCAAAACTCCCTTCCACCCGTTGTGTTAAGTCACCTTCTGCCATCGCATTCATTACGGTAGCGATAGAGGAAAGCATATACTCAACATTCATCTGCAGTTGTTTTTGAGCAGTAATATCTGTCGCATATTTCACAATCTTATAGGGATTGCCATTTAAATCGAAAATGGGATTGTAGGAGGCATGTAACCACACTTCCTTTCCAGCTTTGCCAATCCGTTTATATTCACCTGAATCAAATTCACCACGTGTCAGCCTGTCCCAAAATCCAGCATAGTCAGAACTATTAGCTAAGCCTGATTCGACAAAGATTTGGTGATGTTTTCCCACAACTTCTTCTTTGGTATAACCCACCGCTTTTAGGAAATTATCATTGACATCGATAATAGTGCCATCCATATTGAAACTAATCACAGCCATCACTTTATCAATAGCCGTTATTTGAGCCTTTAGATCAGCAATGTGATCGCTAGCAAGAGACAAATCAGCTTGTTGTACGACCGTCGACTGACTACTCGCCATATCATCTACTTCTATTGGCGGCTCATATGCTTCCAACATGATTGTTGCAACCTTCTTTAAGGTTCTTTCCCATGCTTGTCGCACATCTGCTGTCCATAATGGCCCAGCAAATTCAGCTAATACTGCCAACAAATTTTCTGTCACTATCGGGTAATGTTCTGCTATCACGCCATAATGAACATGTCTTGCTCCTAAACCCATCAAATAATCTTTTAACACGTCAGGTTTATGCAAGTTTTGTACAAGCAACACTAAGGATGCGAGTAATTTTTTCTGTTGGCCCGCTAATGAAACGCCGTCAAACAAAGCATTCAACTGTGGATTTTTTTCAAGTAAGCGCTGATAAAATCGTGCAGTAAGCGCTTCACCTTTTGGTGCTAACGCTGCAAAACTTTCTTCTAAAAGCTCAGTCTCCGATTTCATTTTTGGTTCAGTTATGACCCTTGCTCTAGTACGTTTAGGTTGCGGGGTTTGTTTCTTACTCACCGTTTTATCTTCTTCAGCCAACCACGCTAATGGGTCATCGCCCATAGGTGTTTTCCTCTCTGCCATTAGCTGATCCTCCGCTCTAATAGGTCTTGGGCAAGTGAAAAGTAATCTTCTGCACCTGCACTTGTAGATTTATATTCAAATATGGTTTTACCAAAACTGGGGCTCTCTGCTAAAGCAACGTTTTCACGTACTACCGTCGCAAATACACGTCCTGGGAAATATTTCAAAATTCTGTTTCTGACTTCATGCGCTAAACGGCGTCGCATATCCATTCGAGTTGATAACAACCATAATTTGATAGCATGACCCGATAGCGATTCAGCTCGTTTTACAATAGGTATCATCCGAGATAACCCTTGCAACGATAGGTAGTCACTTGATACAGGAATCAAGACTTCATGCGCAGCAAACATCGCATTGATTCCGAGTAGACCAGATGAAGGTGGACAATCAATTAAAATAAAATCCTGATCTTTAAGCGATGATGATTCTATTGCCAATCTAAGTTTGTGGCCCCGAGCAGAACCACCTTCGGAAACATGTTCAAAATCACCCAATTTCTTACCTGCTGGTATGACATAAAGGTTATCTCTAACTTCGATTCTGACATCATCTATCGCCACTTCATTAAGCAGAACATCATCTAATCCTGACTGATTATTGTCGATACCATAGCCGGTAGCAATTTGGCCTTGTGGATCCATATCCAATAAAGTGACTTTCTTGCCGGCTAAGGCAAGTGCATGACCAAGATTGATCGTAGTAGTTGTCTTGCCTACCCCACCTTTCTGGTTCATCACAGCTATAATTCGAGTCACAATAATTACCAACGCTTCCTGTTATCCAAGTGCTTCTACACTTAGTAAGTGATCAATATTTAACAACACCATCATGTTATTACCGTTGGCCACTAGGCCTTTGATGTAACGTGTATCAAGATATGTACCAAAATCTGGAGCTGGACGAATCATATCGTCAGTCACATTAATTGCATCAGACACAGCATCCACCACGATTCCAACTATTCGAGTGGTTAGTCCTTCTACTTTTAACACAATGACAACCGTAGTCGACGTATAGGGTCTGGGTGTCATATCAAAACGTCGACGTAAATCAACCACTGGTATGATGGCACCCCGAAGATTCATAACACCGCACACATAATGAGGTGTATTAGGTATCTGGGTCACATTTTGCCAAGCTTTAATTTCCTGAACACGCAGAATATCAACACCGTAGTCTTCATCGCCCAGAATAAAGCTAAGATATTGCTCACCAACGATCTCAACATCATCAGGGGTTTCTAAAAACGCGTTTGCCTGTTGTAATTCGCTCATTTGTCCCCTACCTCAGGCCGCTTGAACATCAGTAATAATGATGTTTGCTAATGTGGGATCTTTATATAACGACACCACACCCTGTACATCAATGATCAATGCAACAGTGCCATCACCAAGAATAGTCGCCCCGGATATACCGATAACTTTGCGATAATTTGTTTCTAAACTTTTGATTACAACTTGTTGTTGACCCAACAAGTCATCAATAAACAAACCCACTTTACTCTCAGCCGCATCAACGACAACGAGTAAACCATCTTCTAAATTAGTGATTACCGGTTTGAGTCCGAACACATCATAAAGCCGGATAATAGGCACGTACTCATCACGTAACGGATAGAGTTCACCTTTTCCGGATACCTGTTTGATATCACTATTTTTGATTTCAAGAGACTCGATAATCGAAATCAACGGCAAGATGTATTTCTGATCTGATACCTGAATAGTCTGGCCATCCATAATTGCAAGCGTCAACGGCAAACGAATTGTGAAAGTCGAACCTTCACCTTGTGTTGATACAACAGTGACGCTACCACCTAGACTAGTGATGTTTTTTCGAACAACATCCATACCAACACCACGACCGGAGACATCGGTGACACTGTCAGCCGTTGAAAATCCTGGTAAAAAAATCAATTCATGAATTTTTTCAGGGCTCAACGCCTCATCTGGATGAACCAAACCACGTTCTATCGCTTTGTTTAGAATCTTTTCATCATTCAATCCAGCGCCATCATCAGTCACTTCAATAATAATGTTGCCACCTTGATGGAAGGCATTTAGGTGTAAGACCCCTGTTTCTTTCTTTCCAACAGCGCGTCGCACTTCTGGTGTCTCAAAACCATGATCAAGCGAGTTTCTAACAAGATGTACTAAGGGATCACCAATTTTCTCCATTACGGTTTTATCCAATTCCGTTTGTTCACCTGATAGTTTAAGTTCAACCTGTTTGCCAGTTTTAGCAGTCATATCATGTACTAAGCGTGGAAAACGATTAAAGACAAAACTAATTGGCAGCATTCTAATACGCATGATTGCTTCTTGCATTTCACGAGTGTTTCGTTCAAGTTGAGCAAAACCATCAATCAATTTTGGCAACATATCTTCAGTAAAATTATCGCCAATTTGACTTAACATTGACTGAGTAATTACTAATTCACCGACCAAATCTATCAATGAATCAATCCTGTCAGCACCAACTCGAATTGAGGTGGCGGTAGGAGAAGTTACTACCTGAGTTAATGGTTTAGCCTGTGATGATGCTTGGTTTACACGCTCTGGCAAATCTGATTCATTACTCGTCAACTCAGCATCATCTATCAGATCTTCTTGATGGTGTTGTTCAAACAGTGATGGTTCCATATTTGAACTTTGTTGGTCTGGATTGAGTGGCTCAATAGTAAGGTCACAATCCTCATCAACCCACTCAAACACTTCAAGGACGTCTTCTTTTGATACATTACCTTCTAATGTCAAGGTCCAAGATAAATAGCAATATTCAGGCTCTAAATCAAAAAAAGGTGGTAACTGGGCATCATCAATAACAACCGTTAAAGACCCCAACATTTCTAATTCACGAAACAGTCTGACAGGATCGTTACCCGTCTGTAATAAATGTGAATGTGGTTTAAAGCTTATTTTCCAACCACAAGGTTTATTTGCATCACCAGCAGTCTGATCAGAAATAACGTGATCTCGCTCTGTTGACTCTGAACGACTAGATGAGTGTCCATTTAACATAGTTTCAAGTTTTAATCTGGCAGTCGCTATCCGTGTGTCATTGAACTCTATTTTTTGTTGGGCCGCAGTCAACATTTCTTGAAGCACGTCAACAGCATCAAGCAATAAATTAATTGTGTCTGATGTCACATCCCGATCACCATTACGCATTTGATCAAGCAAGGTTTCCATAACATGTGTAAAGTCGGCTATTGCGATAAATCCAAAGGTGCCTGCTCCACCTTTGATTGAATGTGCTGCTCTAAAAATAGTATTGATCTCTTCAGCATCAGCTGAGCCCATTGATAGGTTCAGTAGACTGCTTTCCATAGCAGCAAGTCCTTCGAAGCTTTCTTCAAAAAACACATCATGAAACTGTGAAATATCAATACTCATAGCCAATCCCTAAAAACTCAACGCGTACCTTCCCTACAAACAAAACGTAAGCTCCTGTTTTTATTTCCTTATTTTTTACTTACGTGAAAGAGACTACCCAAGCACTTTGCGTACCGTCGCAAGTAATTGCTCAGGATTAAATGGCTTTACTAACCAGCCGGTGGCACCTGCAGCTCTACCTTGTTGCTTTTTTTCCATTCCCGCCTCAGTTGTTAATATCAAAATGGGAGTAAATTTATAATCGGGTAAAGCACGTAGCTCTTTTGTTAAGGTAATGCCATCCATCATCGGCATATTTACATCCGTCAACACTAAATCAAATGACTCTACCTTAGCTATATCAAGCGCTTGTTTGCCATCCACTGCATCAGTGACAGTATGACCAGCCCCCTTCAATGTAAACGTGACCATTTGTCTCATAGAAGCTGAGTCATCAACTGCTAAAATTTTTGCCATGGTTCGTTTTTCTCCTCATTCTGGGCATTAGATTTTAAATGCCATTATTCTTTTTGTTCTTAATGTTTAGTAGAAAAGACTACTGACTATTCTGTTGTATGTTTAACTGTGATGCTAAGCCTAATAAAGCGGCATTCTGAATAAAAGTATCACTCGGGTTAAGCCAACTCAATGGAGCTGCACGTGTTTGTGCTTCTTTTGCATAGGCCAATAGTATTTGCAATGAAGCTGTATCAATACGCTCTATTTTGCTGCAATCAAATGCAACGGTTTTACCTTCTGCTAAGTAGATTAACAATTGAGCATACAGATCGCCTACTCCTGCGATCGTCAGTATTTCACCACAATCAATCACTGTATCTGACATACTTAACTCTCCAACAACGTCATGTTGATTCAATACCTAATCAAATAATCACTATAGGACTGTATCGTCTGAGACCAAATATTAGTGTATTCCTTTTTGAGGGCTAATGTGGCCTGCATGGTCATTTTTGCCGCCCTGACACAAGGTTTTGCAATAAGAATCAATGCTTGTTGCCGGTTATATTGAGCTGGAGCTCCTTCATCATCTCGTGTCATCGCCCACGGCCTCTTAGTGTCTTGCATTTAGTTCATTCAGTGAAACATACTTCACTAGCTATGAATGCAGAGACCATGCCACTAGACGTATAAAGACAATTATTTAGGCTTGCGAACCCATTGAGATGTGTTTCTTTCATCAGAATCTTGTTGTTCTTGCTTCATTTCAACTTTAATTTCGTCGTCTATATAACGATCAACAAGTGACTGCATAGCCTGCTCTTTGCTATGTGCTTGTTGCCATAAATTCTGATGGTATTGCAGACGTTTAAGACTGTTGTTTACTTGCTGTTGCTGGGCATGAATGGCCTGATCTAATTGGGCCAGAAAGCCTCTGAATTCGAGCACCTTTTTTGCTGTCATCGACAGGGTCTCTCCTTGGCGGAGTTTATCAAGATACTCTTGTTTATAGCTTTGTAAATCTAGCAATTGTTGTTTGTCTCGTTGCCATAACGCATTACTTTCACCTAGTAATGTAAGTGCTTCAGTCGTTTTTTTATGAGCAATATCAACAACTGGTGTGAGGCGTTTTGATCGTTTCATACAGCTTATCTATAAATTCCCAACACTGCTATCGCTGATTAAAGACAGCTGGAGAGCGCTGCATGCCCGAAGGTTTCGATGCAGGTTGTTGCATCGTCTGATTTAAACTATCAACACTGGTAGTCCAATCAACGGCTTCATTCATTCTTTGTTGAATTACGTTTGTAAGTGTTGGGAATAATTGAATCGCTTCATCAATTTTAGGATCTGAGCCCATGGCATAAGCACCAACACTGATCAAATCCTGATTCTGACGATAGGTCGAGTAAATTTGTTTGAATTGTTGTGCCTGTTTGAGATGATTATCATCAACAATTTGAGGCATAACCCGGCTAATTGAGGCTTCAACATCAATCGCTGGATAAATGCCAGTTTCAGCCAAACGTCGGGATAATACGATATGGCCGTCCAAAATAGCACGCGCCGCATCTGCAATTGGATCTTGTTGATCATCACCTTCAGTTAATACTGTATAGATCGCGGTAATCGCACCGCCATTTTGACCATTACCTGCACGTTCAACCAGTTTGGGCAGTAATGAAAAAACTGAAGGCGGATAGCCTTTGGTGGCAGGGGGTTCACCAATTGCTAAGGCAATTTCACGTTGCGCTTGAGCATAACGTGTCAGTGAATCCATCAACAACAGAACTTGTTTGCCTTGATCACGAAAATATTCAGCAATACTTGTTGCTAACATCGCACCATGTAATCGCATCAAGGGTGAATGATCAGCTGGTGAAGCAACTACGGCAGCCCTAGCTAAGCCTTCCTCACCCAGAATATCTTCAATAAATTCTTTAACCTCACGCCCACGTTCACCAATCAGACCAACAACAATGACATCTGCTTCAGTAAATCGTGTCATCATACCTAGCAGTACACTTTTACCAACACCACTACCTGCAAACAGTCCCATACGTTGACCACGACCAACACTTAATAATGCATTGATGGCTCTAACACCCACATCAAGATGTTGTCGTACCGGCGCTCTAGCTAAAGGGTTAATTGCTTCACCATGAAGAGGTACTTTATCTTTGACTCGTAATGGACCTTTGCCATCAAGAGGCTTACCACTGCCATCAACGACACGTCCTAATAATGCGTCACCAACCGGCACTTGTGAGTCACTCTGGATTGGTCTGACTCGGGCATTAGGCACTAAACCACGAATATCATCGGTTGGCATTAAATACAGAATTTCACCTGAAAAACCGACAACTTCGGCTTCTATCGGTTTACCATTTGCACCTTGAATTTCACACCGACTACCGATTGGAGCTTGAAAGCCAACCGCTTCAAGAGTGAGCCCAACCATCCGTGTTAAACGTCCTTCAACAAATAGCAGTTCTGAAGGATCATTATCCAAGCGTTGTTGGCACTCATTTAGTCGTTCATGCCATTGCGCTGTACGATTAGCAATAGAAGCAATATTACTTGACTTGGTCATCGCTACGTTCGCCACCCAGTAATTTATTGATGACACTTTCAAGTCTTGCCTCGACGCTAGCATCGATCCGCGTGTCAGCTGTTTCCAAACGACAACCACCTCGCGTCAATAATGGATCTTCAATCCATTGCCAGGTGACACCATCATCATCAACCGCAAGGCCTTTCTTAACTAAGTCAATATCATGTGGATGTAAGTATATTTTGAGTTTACGATCGTTGATTGGTAAAACTGCCATTGCTGAACGAACGGCACCAATTACATGTTCAGGATCCGTTTTTAATTCACGACGAATAACTTGTCGAGCAACCGTCGTGACTAAAGTAATTAAATCATTTTCGATAAGCTGGTCTAAATCTAACAATGGTGTGTTCAGTTTCGACAATACTTGATTTAGATTATTTACATGCTGTTCTATTTCGGTCTGGCCAGCTTGAATACCCGCCTGATAACCTGCTGTTTTACCTTCTTCAAAGCCAACGTTATATCCCTCTTCTTGAGCCTCTTTTTGCATAGACTCAATGGCTTCAACAGTCAGAAATTTGTTGGGGTCGTGTTGAACATCAGTAACAGAGACAACATGAGGAGCCTGCCAACGTTGATATTTGGCTAATTCTTCTGCAGTAACTTCATCTGCCTGCTCAGTGATCAACTCATCAGAGGAATTCATCTCCACTGCCTCCACCTAGCATAA
>JBFIJJ010000100.1:0-9185 GCA_041600795.1 Methylophagaceae bacterium
AGGTTCTAAGCCAGCCGTTGGGCCAACTGTTAACAACCATGCAGTACATGAGCCTTCACCACAGAAGGTACGCTCAGTCACCGTTGCGCCCATGCGTGCGAAAAACGCATCGCCACCATTCAGGCCGTGAACCAAGCCTTGGTTGCCTAAATAGCTGTTTGGCATAATGGCTTGTGAGCCATGTTCATTAATAATGGCTTTCCACTTATCGGTAATGGTCGTCAGCGCTTCATCCCAAGAAATTCGCTCAAATTGTTTAGTGCCTTTAGGGCCAATTCGCTTCATAGGGTATAGCAAGCGGTCAGGATGATAGTGACGCTTCTCGTAATCTTTTAATTTCACACAAAGACCACCTCGCGTCATTGGATGATCGGCATTGCCTTTGACACTAATGAGTTTGCCATCCTCAACCTCATACACCATTGAACACGTATCAGGACAATCATGAGGGCAGCCACCATGATGGGTTGTTTTAACAGGTGTATTCATCATCAATCCCCTTATGAGCTAGCCAAATTAAAGAGCTAAAAAGTTATAACTTTCGAATATACACCTATTATCCCGGGCAAATTTCCCGATAATAACTCTGGATTGTGCATAGATGAAATCATCTGTTAAAAGCCTTATGGTCGCATGTCCCTATTCGTCAGAACAAAAGCTTTTATAAAGAGCTTGAATCAACTATTCTCACAATGAATATTGTGGGGATCCAATATAATGATTAGGCAATACTTTTTTCTAGCCCTTTTAGCATTGTTGCTATCTGGATGCGTTCATCATCCTGTTTCCGATCAGGTGTCACTTCCATTATTAAAAGGCTGGCATGATGGTCAGGCAATGTACTATGTGACCACCGATGTTTCTGATAAAGAGCTGGCGCAGAAGATGGGTGTCAACTATGCACCACGTCTTGCTGATGCTGTTCCTACATACCCAAAGCCACCTCGAGTGAAAACTATTTTGGAGCGTGTTTATGCCTTTCCAAATGGTGAACAACAAAATACTGTTTTTGCATCAGTTCCAACACCGATTGGCTATAAAAGTGACGATATCAACTACAGTCCTATATGGCTAATGTACATCGTTGAGTGGTTGCAAAAAGATCACGTGATTGAGCTTCGTTCAGAAGGCGATATCTTCGAAGCTGAAGCGAAAGGTTGGTTAAAAATAACACGTACAGATGTGGTTATAAATTGCCCAGTTGTTAGTGTTGATGGTCTAACTTTTTTGCCAGTACCGTAATAGCGTTATATCGTTCAGATGTGTAATTGATTTCTGTCGTCAAACGTTGAATTATTGCTGTGCTTGTCTTATTGGCACTTGTGCCATTAACCATGCGATTATGACAAACACTAGCATGCCGAAAAGGATGCTTTGAAAGTGAACATTCACATCAAGTAAATAGCCCAGCAATGCTGGGCAAATACCGGTAGAAAATACTAGAAAAGCAGATCGGAGAGAGCGAACTCGTCCCAGATGTTCTTTGCCCCATAACTTAACCAACAGACTGTCAGCCACTGCTGATGACATGCTCATTGATAAGCCAGCGCCAAGCATTAACAGCCAGATGCCAATATTGCCCCCGAATAAGGCTGCGCTAAACAATGCCATTGCAAACGGTACTAAATAAAAGCGGGCGATAAGACTCACACCAAGATCATCTATCCAGCGCCCGCCCAATAAAGCCATTGGAAAGCGAATCATCCCCATTCCGGTAAGTGCAAGCGCATAGGTCGTTGTTGATGCGCCAAGACTTTCAGTCATTTGTGCCTGATATACAAAAATACCGGTAAGTGTGAATGGCAGCGCTAACAACATCGGCATTAATAACCAGAATCGTAATTCTCGCATTGGACTAGGGCCTTGAAGTTGTTGATCAGCAGCAGCTTTATGTTGATGTGGGGCATCAGGCCACTCAACACAAACAAAAAGACAAAGCCATAAGATGATAATAATGCCGAGTATGCACCACCATACTTGTTGCCATGTCAGCCAGACAAGTAATAACGCTGTCAGTGGTGGCAGAATAATTTCACCTGAGGGCATAGCCAGTCCGATAAAACCTAAAGCTCGCCCGCGATTAAGATTAAATTCCCGGCCTGCTAATGTACTGCCTAAATGGGTCATTAAACCCTGACCACATAAACGCAATAATCCCAGACCTAAAATACCCATTGCCCACCATGGTGATAGGGTCAATATCAATAGGCCGATCGTTAATGCAATCAGCAGGGTCATCGCATAACGCTTTGGGGCAACCCAGTCTATTTTGGGCCCAAAATACATCACCATAAAACCACCGAAAATGGTAATCGCTGAATAGATGCTACCGAATTCGCCTGCCGATAAATTCAGTTGTTGACTGATTGGCGCTTGAAACAGCCCGATAAAAAAACTTTGCCCTAGATTGCCGGTGAATACTGCAAGAAAGGCAATGGAAAGTAATCCCGCGTGATTTTTGATCAGGTTCAAATAGTTCTTTGAAGTGTCAGGGGATATCTCGGCTTTCACTGTTTTCTGCTTTTAAAACGAGGCTCTGATAATTGCATTTAGCATTTGTCCATACGGGGTTATTGTTGAAGCTTACTAACAAGAAATGAGAGCTTACTTACATTCTATCGTCAGGCTTTCACTCGTTACATTCATAGGATATGCGCCATAATGAGGTACAACTATTGAAGAAGTAGAAGAGTGGTCGATAATGTCATAGCCATTGGGACACAACTGACCAGCCTTCAAAAAACAATTCGGTGTACTAGTCACGCAATCCATGCTGAAGCCTTGATTGCCACTTGGCCCAGTAATCGGGAGAGGTTCGATCGTGGCGCAACTGCTCAATAATAGTGAGCTAAGAGAAATTAGAGTTATATATTTCATTTGTAACTCCTGTTGTATCAATAAATCAGACTTATTAAATTAACATACTACAGAATACTTGCTGTGTGTTGATGTTAAGGTTAGTGATAAAAGTTATTACACTAAGTAAGCTTATAATTAAAATGATAATTTGGCAGAGATTAGTGCACATTTTTCTATAAAATATAGGGTGGTAGGCAATGCGATATTTGGGTTATTCTTATTGCTTACAGCTTGTGATAATAGCCCTGAAAATATCGCGCTTGGAACCCTAGCGTGAGCGTATTGCACATACCGCTACGACCAATGAAGTGGTGACCGTATTACCTGTTGCTCAGGGCAGCAAAGTCAAAAAAGGCACATTGTTAGTACAGCTAGATAATACCCAACATATTGCAGAAATATTACCTGCAACCCATTTTGTACGACTAATTCGTGGCGTAGTATTGCGTGATGTTGAGATAATCGACATGTCATTTGATGTAACGTGGCTGGCGCTGTTTACGCTGGCAGGGTTGATTCTGGCATCAGTGAGATTTAAGAAAAACTTGGATTAACTAACGATAGCGTACTTAGGGCTGGAATCATCAACAGATGAGAAAGCGTGACTGTTGGAGCTTGTTACATTTTTGACTATTCGTTTGCTTGCTCTTGTTGGTGACGTTAGATGGACGACAACAGTCTGCTAGTTGTTTTTCTGAGTAAAGTTAAGGACGAGTGACCTATTTTTCAGAATAAGCTTTGAGCCGGCTGTATACAAAGGCAGCTTCGACGGGTTTGAATAGCATTTCTGATACCGCGCCATCAGCAACGAGCTTTTGTTTTAGCTCGGTATGACCTTTGGGTAACAATAGTAGTGCAGGCAAATAAGACCAATACATGGTGATTCGTGCATTGTGAACGTACTCCACATTTTCTTCATCAGAACGTTCATCCAAATCTACAACGACAAAACAAATTTGTTCATGCACATGTAATAACTCATTGGCTTCCGCCGGCGTTTGGCATGAATAGCTTTCAATATTATTTTGAGTGAGTTCTGAACTCATATTCTCGATGAATGATTGATCAGATGAAATAATCAATACGGCAGTTTGAGCATGCTGTTGTTCACTTAAAATCGGTGTGTTGAGGGGGGCCTGAGTACCATATTCATGTGCAAGATTACTCCAAAAATCTCTACCTATTACACGCAATGCTTCTGATACACATGTCTCACCAGATACAATTAATCTTGATACTGATCCTGCAAGCGAGGTTAATTGGCCTTGGTTGGCAAGTTGTAACTGTTGGCGGCTAATATTTCCTTCGGAGATCATTTCGGCAATTTCAGGTGAATTTTCAAAAATTTCTACAACAGGAATACGCCCGCTATAACCTGAATTTTGGCAAGCACCACAGCCACAGGCGCGATAAGTTGGGGTAATATTGGTTAATGTTTTGAATAACTGTTCTTCACTATTTAAATCATTTTCTTCGATCTTAATTCGACATTTTTCACATAGTTTTCTAACAAGACGTTGTGCAATTGAACCTATCAAGGCATCAGCTAACACCGTGGCGTTAACCCCTAAACCGGCTAAGCGAGATACTGTAGTAACAGCGTCATTGGTATGTAAGGTTGATAATACGAGATGTCCGGTTACTGCCGCCTGTAAGGCAACCTGTGCTGTTTCAGTATCACGAATTTCACCGATTAGAATTACATCAGGATCTTGGCGCATGCATGATCTAATCACGCTTGGGAAGGTCAGACCTGCTTTAACATTGACTTCTACTTGAGTGAGTCCACTGACTCTATATTCAACCGGATTTTCAATAGTAGTGATATTGATCCCGATACTATTAATTTCAGCAATCATCGAATAAAGAGTTGTGCTTTTGCCGGATCCTGTCGGCCCTGTCATTAAAATTAATCCAGAGACATTTGACAGCATTTTACGTATTGTTTGACGAGCTAACAGTGATAAACCGGTGTTTGAAAGGCTATAAATGCGACCCTGTTCAAGGAAACGCACAACCAAGTTTTCACCACCACTTGCAGGCAATATCGAAATACGAAGATCAAATTGACGATCATTGGCACTGAATGACATCCGGCCGTCTTGGGGTAGGTGACTGATAGTCGGGTTCATGTCGCCATGTGCTTTGAAATAACGAATGACTCGGCTACCGACGCCATCGGGTAATAAGGTGATTCGTTGTAATACCCCATCTATCCTAAATCGTATTTCACTACCACGAAGAAAAGGTTTCAAGTGGATATCAGATGCACGTTTCTCAACCGCACTTGTTAGTAGAGCCTGTACCAAGTTTTCTGTAGCGCTTGCTGATTTTGTGTTGGTCGTCGCTTTTGATTTTTCTGCTAAGGCTGATGAAACACGGTTAGCAGATTTCTCGGCTAGCTCCATATAAGCCTTTTGAAGTGCTTCTTCGATTACATCAGGAGGAGCGATAACGATTTCGATAGGTTTGCCACATACAAAGCGGGCACGGCTGATACCATCCGTTTGAAAAGGCAAACAAGAGGCGATGATCATCTTATTTTCTTCATCTTTAAGTGGTAGCAGTAATTCTTGGCGTGCTAAAGATGAGGGAAATTTTGATAATGCTTGTGTGTCAGGAATCAGTTCTTGAGCCGCTTCTAAGCCGAGCGTTTGCGAGATAGCGCTTGCAAAATCAAAAGTTGAAACGTCTGCTGCTTCAGCTAGTGCAAGCCATACCTCTTTGATATCACCAATAACACTGACGAGAGGTAAACGTGGTGCTTTGGGAAAAGTACGGATCGCAATCGCTTTTAGTTGCTCTAAGGGAGCGAGATCCGAGGGCGGTAAATTAGTCAGCGTTTTCGCATCTTCAATATTCATTAAATATGATACCGATAGCCTGTATGTTTAATATCTAATTGCATAAAAGATTAAACAATTACTGGCCTTCAATTAAAATTTGCTTGGTTTCACCCATGGTACCTATCAGCGTGAATTTGCCTTGACTCGTAGGCTGATAACGAATGTAAGGGCGTAATGCAGGATTCTTGATTTGGTCTGGTAAACGACCATTTGAATGGTAGTAATCTAAAACTTCATGCCGTGCTTGTTGCAGCATAATACTGAGATCAGATTCAATGGATGATTGACTATTATGATGTAAAGACAATTCCACAATGATGAAAAGGACGAGTGCTGCGACAACTAGCCATGACATATTTGTTTTCTTTTTTTCTTTAGGCAACGAGGCTTTGGTAATTTCTTCTTCAACCGCATTGACATAGTTCTCAATATCATCAGTTATCATAGTTTGATTTCTCACAAGAAGACTTAGGCAAGATCGTCGATATCATTGTGATTGCCATTGCATATTGGAATAAACACTCTGAATTGCAGGATCTAGTATCTGCTTCATTTCAGGTGTGACACTGGTGCAGTAATTGAACGTTTTCATACAATATTGTGCGACGAAACAGTCGCCTCCCATGTCTTCGAAGTCGATAGCACAATTACCTAAAAATGTATCAGCACAAACGTCAATAGTATTGCCATTAGCATCTTGATTAGTGGGTACTTGATCGAACTTACAATCACTAGGCAAATTGTCAGCATTGGAACCAGGAATACCTGCCGTTTTTTCTGCGTCAGGAATTTTCGCTGTCAGTGCTATAGCTTTATGAATTGCATTCATCGGTGACATGGGCTGAGCTAATGCCTGCGCGAGATTGTGTGCCGCAGCTTTCGCTTCAGGTGAAGATCTAGCTGGCGTATCTGGACGCATAGAGTCTGGTTTACTGACTGGCGCAGGGGGTAGTTTCACTATGGTTGCTGTTGACTGCGGTGAAGTCGTTGTTGTTGTCGGAGACTGTGACGTTGTGGTTGGTTGTTGCGTTGTCGTGGTTGCCGTAGCAGTCGGTTGTTGTGTCGCAACAGTAGTTGCACCACAGGGCGATTCTACAAGTAGCGCTGTAAAACTAACAGCTGAATTTGTTACAACAGCACCGGGTGCAACCATGCCTGAGCCATTCAGTGTGTTATAGGCTTCGCGAACAATATCAGTATCTCCAGCACCATGCTTGGCGACATCTGCGTTGAAGTGTAAGCCTAATGGTTTCGCGTAATTAAGATCGGTTTTAACGATGCTTAAGTCAGCAAATGAGCTAGTGAGATTGTTTGTAGAAACTAATGATAAGTCAGGATCGGCACATAAATTGATACCTTGATCATCGGCTGTTAAGACAGTTCGTTGTCTTAAGCCATCATAGAGCTCAATTAAATCAGCACTATGGGCACGACTAATATAATGATTGTATGCGACGGCGCCTGCTGCAGCTAAGATACCAATAATGGCAACCACCACCATCATTTCTATCAATGTAAATCCTAATACTGATTTTCTATTATTCATAGAATGCAACTCCATAATGCTTTATATTTGACTCATATGATTTATGTATCAAGTCCGTCTATAAATTGTCTAGACCATTATTGTTATATGGATCTGATTTGTCTAGTAGTCTCAAGATCGTACTAGATCACAAATACCCATAAAGTGTTTATATCGACAGGGATTAATGATTAAGCGGATCTTGTTTGAAATACGATTTTAGTTGCTGATATACCGCAGGATTATGCCGCTCAAGAATATGTGGTGCAGTGAAGAAATATTCACAACTCACAGCAAAAAACTCGGCAGGATTTGTAGCCGCATAGCTATTGATATAGATATGTTTGTGGTGATCGATTGCACTAACCAATGTTTCATAAGCTGCTTCCAAAGTATCTGACCATTGTTTGAGTGACATATCTCGCGTGAGAGGAGGCTGACCATCTGCTCGCCCTGACAGCATATCTAATTTATGAGCAAATTCATGAATCACAATATTGTGACCGGGGTGCAAGCTATAGCTATCTTTTTGTATATCTTGCCACGATAAAATGACTGGGCCTCTTCCCCATGACTCACCACTTAGACCGCTCTCTTCTTTGTGAACAAGACCATTTTCATCGACAACATCACGCGTCACAACAAAAGCAGAAGGATAAACGACAATTTCAATCCAGCCACTAAAGGCATTCAGCCCTAAGTATAAAACCTCCAGACAGGCCTGAGCGGTGATTGTAATCATCATGTCTTGCGTTATTTCTAAGCCATCGACACCCGTAAATGATTTTTGATGAATAAATAAGGTTGAGAGCATGCGTAAACGCGCTTTCTCTTTATTGGTTCTTGCCGCCACTAATGGTATTTGCGAGGTTACCTTATGCCAAACATTAAAGGGAATGGCATGTTTTCGTAAAATACGCTTGGTTAGATAAAGTTTTAAAAAATTCAATGTCACGTAATCTCGAATATATTCTGTGATGGACAATCAGCCTCACTACTTAGGCGTCGATATTTATTGCTACCTAGAGCCTGAGTCTAGTAGCTGCACGCCCGTGCGAAGAGGCCGAAGGATTTAAACGCTAATCTGGTAGAGCTAATTTACGTTTTTTTATTTCAGCTTCTCCTAATTTTGCAGAGACAGGAGCAAAGTCTTTACCTTCGTTTACAGACCATCCATATTCTTCGGCTCTTAAATACACTTTTTCGCCAGCGTTACATTGGGTGTGAATCGTGAATTGGTAAGCTTTTAAAGAAAGCTCGCCCGTCTTATGAGTTAGAAAAAGGTAGGTTTCATAATTTATCACACCGATACGAACATCATTAATAGTTAAATCAACGGGGCCATTGGCCATCCTAATATGAAAAATGGGCTCTTGATAAAAATAGAGTGCACACTCATCATCCTTGACCTGATAATTCTTGGCATCTAAATCTTCTCCAGATGGAGTGGTTAGAACAGATTTTCCTGTGACGGTAACATCGGCTAGACCATATATATTGCAGATTCCGTTAGATAAACAACCAGAGGCGGAATCATTAAATTCATGAAATGTAACGTCACCTTGTGGATTAAACTGCACTGCGAGCCATTCATAATCCCAAAATGTCGTACTACGCGTGCCTGCCAAAACCCCAACAGTCTCACGAATGTCGCCATAAAACCAATATTCACCGCCTTTTTTTGTCGCGGTTGGTTTTCCAAATAAACTGAGGACTAATTTTCGATCGGCATTTTGCAAAGATAATTTTGAAAGCGATTATTCAGGAAAGCGAGAATCATTTGGTATTGGCAGAATCAGGCATCCAGCTACAATTAAAAGAAATATCAAGGAGTAAGATTTTTTTATTTTCACTGACTTTTCCTTGAAGAGGCCCAAAAGGTTTCATACGATTTTTAAGTCATGACATCTGCTAAGTATATTGCTAGTGATATTACATTGAGTAGATCTGTTAGG
>JBFIJJ010000101.1:0-9180 GCA_041600795.1 Methylophagaceae bacterium
CCCGTCATGACGACATCATTATCTTCAAGGCTCATAAAAGACTGAATTTCATTACGAATAGCAAGTGGTTTTGTCAGCATTAAGTCATAATTTGCATGCTGTTTAAGCCTATCGTTAATCCATAACTCTAAACGTAAATTAGAAACCGTGCAGTCAAACGGAACAAATTGGCTAAACACCGCTGAGTTATCAAATGCCTTGGCTCGTTCCCATGGTAATCCTGCCGATTTCAATTCTCGTTGCACTTGTCGTTTGGTTAAATCCAGACCAAAGCCAACCCCAACATATTGACCATTACGCACTATAAAACAGATTTCAGCTTCATAATCGACACTGTCTTGTTGATTAAATAGCAATTCATCACTAATAGCCGAGTTTGGTTTTATGAAGATTATGGGTTGTTCTGCCGCTACGTCATTGAGTTCTTCAATATGCTCTACGTAATTTTTTCCAATACAAACAATTTTTGATGGATAAACAATCTCGTTGTTGTAATTAACTGACTTCATTTGATACTCCCGTCCATGAGTCGATACGTTTATTCGAGCGAATTCAACACAAGCTTAATTTCTGATCTGACATTATCTATTGCCGTAACAACCTGTGCTACTGAATCTGTATCTTGAGCAACTTTATCCCAATTTTCTGCCCAGGCCTTGGTTAACTCATCCGTTTTTAATTCTACACTCGGATCGGTTAACACACTTAAATCAGCGATAAGACCAACTTTAACCCACCCTTTTCGTGGGCTACCTTCATTTAAATCACCATCGTAATGAGCTGTGTAGATTAATTGTTCTAATGAGGATAATTCGACCAACATTTCAAAAGAAGCGGTTCGTATGGTGTTATTTTGTTCGGATATTTCCATACGCCATACATTGTACGAAAAGCCAATCAATGCAAACAGCATGCTAAAAATAACAGTAAGCTGGTAGAGTTTGAACTTGAGATTAAACTGTTCGTTCATAGTAGTGTCTCGTTAAGGTCGTTCACTATATTGTGGAATATCATCGTAAATATGATCCCACCGCGCCTTAGAATCAACAAATATATGCGCTTCAGGTTTAATATCTACTTCTGTATCCAAAGAGCCTAATTTTAGTCTCATTGCTTCAGGCATTGATGTTCGGCGACTATACAAAGGTGAGCCGCATTGTTGGCAAAATGATCGAAAAACGCCTTCTGATGACTCAAACTCAGAAATTAATTCTTGGCCTTTAACAACCTTAAAGTCTTCGGTTTTAACCAAAACATTAGTAGCAAAAGCAGAGCCGCTTCCTTTTCGGCAATTTTTACAATGACACATCATTGTTGGGCCTAACTCACCACTAATTTGATATTGAATACCATTACACAGACAACTTCCCTTCAGCATAATTACTCCCCTTGTATCGTGACAATCACTCGGCGAGTATGACGATGGGTGCGATGTTCCCACAGGTAAATACCCTGCCAAATACCTAAATCACAACGACCTTGAGTTATCGGCATTGTAAGATCAGGATTAGTTAACACTGTTCTGATATGAGCGCTCATATCATCTGGGCCTTCATCTTGATGGAGAAACATCGGATCACCATCGGGCACAATATGTTGCATATAGGTTTCTAAATCACGACGAACATCAGGATCCGCATTTTCACACAACATAAGTGATGCACTGGTATGTTGTACAAACACATGACAGGTGCCAATTTGAATACCGGATTGTGCAACGAGTTGTTGAACCTGATTGGTAATATTAGTTGTGCTTCTACCAGCAGTTGTGATGTCGAATTTCTGCTGAAACACCATCACTCAATTCCTGCATTAAAAAAGGCTTTAGCACGCCCCGTTTTAATTACATCACGCACATGATCTGCTGCTTGGCGCTGTGTCGGTTGCAAACCTACGTGCCATAAGTTCATTGCTGCACCTAACACAAGACTATCAAAAGCAGGTCCAGCTTGACCTGATAATGCTGCTAATCCTAACTCAACAGTTTCTGCTGCGGTCACATCTTCAGATGCTTGTGGCAATGCACCTCGTGTCGATTGCTCTATGCCAAATTCTTTTGGATCTAATAAGCAATCTTCAAATGCTTCACCATGAACCCGATAATTGTTGGAGGTTTCGCGTAGAGTTGGCAATATTCCCCCTTCTATGCCACGTATAACCAGTGCCGAACTGAAACCAGCCTGATTAGCCAACCATGCTAATACACTCGGATAAGCCTTATGAACAAAGCCAACTAACAGATGATTTTTTTCTTGCGCTTTGATTGGCATGATCAGTTTTTCTAAAGTCGCCAAACTCGGTCGTTTGATCATCTTTGTACGGAGATCTTCCAATGCATACAAGGCAGGATTAGATTGAGCCTGATCAACATATGCCCAAGCAATATCTGAATTTTCAATTCGTTTAACTGCTGTTTCAACAGATTGGTTTGTGTCCATACCGGCATAAGCCAACACTTGCGAATGGGTCACACCAAATTTTGGCCCCATTTCTTTAACGCCTTGAGACACTGTTGCTAAACCTGATGCCGCTAATACCGCTGGCAAAAAGGCCATGACCGGGCAATGACGGTTATAGCCATTAAATGGATCAGCAAAGGTTAATAATTCACTAACATTGGCTTGTTGTTGATTTGTATACTGCTGTAGTGCTTGCAATAAACCAAGATTTTCGTCATTAGTTTCTGTCTTCATTCGTAAACCGATAAAGAACACCGCAGCTTGTACTGGATCAGCTTGGCCAGACAAAATTTCCAGCATGGCCAATTTTGCTTCTTCTATCGATAAGTCTTTGCTTAAATGGGGGCCCGTTGCTACTTTTTTAATAGCATTTGCTATTGCCGTCATGCGTTTTTCCTATTTTAACCAATCTATTAATGTTGTTTCATCAACTACAGTGACGCCAAGTGATTCTGCTTTTGTTAATTTAGAGCCGGCGTCGCGACCTGCCACTACATAATCTGTTTTTTTAGACACACTACCGGCTACTTTGGCACCTAATGCCAGTAATTTTTCTTTTGCTTCACTACGTGATAATTGTTCTAAGGTACCGGTTAAAACAACGGTTTTACCACTCAGTTCAGAATCAGACTCAATTTTTTGTTCTTGTGGCCATTCAACACCAGCGTCTAATAAACGCTCAATCACTTCACGGTTATGTGCTTGTTGAAAAAACGTCACGATATGATGGGCCACCACCGGGCCAACGTCTTCAATTTCAATCAGTGCTTCTTCATTAGCCTGTTCGAGCGCCTCTAATGTTAAGAAGTGACTGGCTAATGAACGTGCTGTTGCTTCACCCACTTCACGAATGCCTAAAGAATATAAAAAGCGAGCAAACTTGGTTTGTTTTGCGGCTTGTAGTGCATTAATTAAATTTTCGGCTGACTTGTCACCCATACGTTCTAATGAAGCCAGTTGCTCAACGGTTAGATGGAACAAATCAGCAACGTCTTTAATCAAGCCAGCATCAACTAATTGTTCAACTAATTTATCACCTAAGCCATCTATGTCCATCGCTTTACGTGATGCAAAATGTTTAATGGCTTCTTTACGTTGAGCCGGACAAAATAAACCACCACTGCATCTGACTATAGCTTCGCCTTCTGTGCGTTCAACTTCAGACTGACATATTGGGCACACTGTCGGCATCACAAATTCAAATGAGGATTCAGGACGTTTCGATAACACCACTTGAACTACTTCAGGAATAACATCACCAGCACGACGCACGATAACGGTGTCGCCTACTCGCACATCTTTACGGCGGATTTCATCTTCATTATGTAAGGTTGCATTACTGACAGTGACGCCACCAACAAACACTGGTTTTAATCGTGCTACCGGCGTTAAGGCACCTGTGCGTCCAACTTGAATTTCAATATCTTCTACCGTTGTCATTTCCTCTTGTGCAGGAAACTTATAGGCAATAGCCCAGCGTGGTGCGCGTGACACAAAACCTAAGCGTTGTTGCAACGCCACGCTATCAACTTTAAACACAACACCATCAATATCATAAGGCAAGTCATCACGTTTTTTGCCTAAGTAATCAATGTAATTTAAACAGCCTTGTAATCCTTCAACTTGTTGCAGTTCAGGTGAAATACGACAGCCCCATTGTGCAAGTTGTTTCATTGCTGCACTGTGACTTTCAGGCGCGGGCATACCTTGAATTTCACCGATACCATAACAATAGATGGCTAACGGTCTGCTTGCGGTAATTTTAGAATCTAGTTGTCGTAATGAGCCTGCTGCGGCATTGCGAGGATTTACAAAAGGCTTTTTGTCGGCAGCAATTTGAGCCTGATTGAGTTTTTCAAAACCGTCTTTAGGCATAAATATCTCACCACGGATCTCAACAACTTCAGGGATATTATCGCCAACGAGTTTTAATGGCACAGTTGGAATTGTTCGCACATTGACCGTGACATCTTCACCAACAGCGCCATCACCACGAGTCGCTGCCTGAACCAAGATGCCATTTTCATAGCGAATGCTAATGGCTAATCCATCAAGTTTAGGTTCAGCCGCATAAATTTGTGTCTCTTTGGTGTTTAACCAATCACGGACACGCTGATCAAAGGCAGCAAAATCATCTGCACTAAACACATTATCCAACGACAACATTGGCAGAGCATGTGTAACTTGAGTGAACTTATCCAATGCTTGTCCACCAACGCGTTGGGTTGGTGAATCTGCTGTAACTAGTTCTGGATAATCGCTCTCAATTTGTTTAAGTTCGGTAAATAAACGGTCATACTCACTATCAGTAACTTCTGGATTATCAGTTACATAGTAAAGGTAGTTGTGTCTATTTATTAAATCGCGTAATTCAGTTGCACGCGCTATTAGCTCTGGTGACATTGCCATTATTGTTGTTCAGTTTGTAAAGATAAATTTAATGAAAAAATTCGGCTTCGCATTGTTTCAAGCGTAGCTGGTGTGACGGGTTGGCGAACTTCATCACACAACACACCATCTAACTGCTCAGTTAGATATTGAGCCGTTTCCAACACATCATCAAATAAGGTTAAGCCATTTACTGGACCTGGTAATTTGGCAAAAATAACAACACCAGGTGTTGTCATTGAAGCTGAATTTTTTGGATCAAATGTACCTGGGTCGATAATATTAGCGATGCTGAATAATGATTGTTTATGAGCACCAGCTGTCATCCGATGATAAATGTTCATCTCGCCAAAGCTAAGGTTTAATGTATCAAGAACCGCTTTCAAATCACCACCAACAAATTTATGGCCATCTTGTGCCATAACCGTAAAGGCAATCACCATATCCCAATCATTGACTAATGTTTCAGGAGGTTCTGAGGCTTGTGGCGCGTGTTGTGTTATTGGTTGGTCTGGTTCATCGTCATCATCACCAATTGTTAAATCAATTTCAGATTGTCTTGGTTCATTGTGTTTGAGCGATGTTTTGATATGTTCCGAGATATCAGACTCTACCGGTGTTACGACTTGTTGTGCTTTATCAGATAACGTTACCGCTGGTTCAGCATCAATATCGCTAGTATTGAGGTCAATTTGATGTTTGAGTTCTTGTTCAAAAATTGATGTAAATTCGTCACCACCAGTGAGCTCTGGTTCCATGCGTTGCGCTAATTCAACCAAGAATTCATCATTACGTTGTTTACTACGTTTTATGGCATACCATGCAATTACAATAAAGCATGCAATAATAACGATTGTGATAATTAGAGTTTCTAACACTTACAAAATCCGCCAACTAAGGGATAATAAACAGTTTTCAACATCATTTTGAGATAATCCATGTCCACACAACCAAGCAAAGAATTGGAAACGTTTGATAACGAATTTCCAGATCGCGATTATAGCATTCACATCGAGACACCTGAGTTTACAGCGATTTGCCCTAAAACAGGTCAGCCAGATTTTGCCACAATCAAAATCGATTATGTACCAGATTTGAAATGCGTTGAATTAAAATCTTATAAATTATATCTATGGTCATACCGCAACGAAGGTGCTTTTCATGAAAAAGTGACCAATATGATCTTAGATGACCTTGTTAAAGCAACTGATCCTCGTTTTATGCGTGTTACTGGCATCTTTAATGTTCGCGGTGGTGTTTATACAAATGTTGTTGCTGAATACCGCAAGCCGGGCTGGGTTGCGCCAACACCTGTTCAATTGCCTTAATATTACCTCGCGTTATGAACAATAACGCATGCATTGGCATCGATCTCGGCACCTCAGGGTGTCGAGCTATCGCGATAGATGACGATGGCAACATCATTGCATCGAGCACGCAAATGTTCGAACTATCACAAATCAATTCTGCCGAACAAAATCCTGATTATCACTGGCAATTAGTCAAAACGGTCTTAGCTGATGTCATCAATCAAAGTTCAACGTTTAACATTCAGGCAATCTGCGTTGATGCAACATCAGGATCTATTCTAATTACCTCCAAACAAGGTCACGCTTTAACACCTATCTTGATGTATAACCACGCCAATGCTGTTGAGCAAAGTCAGTTGATTAATGCCATTGCACCCCCTACATCTGGTGCCCATGGTGTAAGTAGTGGATTAGCTAAACTGCTTTATCTAGAACAACACACACACTTCACTACTGACACCGTATTAATGCACCAAGTAGATTGGATCAATTTCAATCTTGGTTCATCAATCGGTATTACGGATCAAAATAATGCATTAAAAACAGGATATGACCCAATTGAACAACGTTGGCCTGACTGGATCACGTCATTAGATATCAAAACATGTCTTCCTGAAGTGGTCGCGCCCGGTACGGTTATAGGTCAATTATCAGATCAACTGTGTCATGAGTTTCAACTTAACTATAAACCCAATATTGTTGCTGGTACGACTGATAGTATTGCCGCCTTAATTGCCACAGCTTGTACTACTAGTGGCAATGCAGTCACATCCTTAGGCTCTACACTTGTCGTTAAACTCATCAGCGACAATCCTGTATTTATTCCTGAGCAAGGGGTTTATAGTCATCGACTTGGCAATAAATGGTTAGTTGGCGGTGCATCAAATACCGGTGGCGCTGTATTAGCTCACTATTTCAGTCCAACTCAGTTACAAACACTTAGTAAACAAATTGATCTAAGTAATAAACCTAATGTCACTTATTATCCCCTTTTGACTAAAGGCGAACGTTTTCCGATTAATGATCCAGAAAAACAAGGCATCTTAAAACCTCGTCCCCAAAGTGATGTTGCCTTTTTACATGCTTTGTTAGATGGTATGGCAAGAATCGAACAGCTTGCGTATCAATGTCTTGAACAAGCGGGCGCTTCACCGTTAACATCTATCACTACCGTCGGTGGT
This sequence comes from Methylophagaceae bacterium, assembly GCA_041600795.1. Taxonomy (GTDB): domain Bacteria; phylum Pseudomonadota; class Gammaproteobacteria; order Nitrosococcales; family Methylophagaceae. The sequence goes on from JBFIJJ010000101.1 coordinate 7,339, forward strand.
GGCAGTATTAATAAAGCATGGCAAACTATCAGGCAACAATACATTAATGTGCCTTTTATAACAGCCCAACATACCGAAGCCGCCTATGGTGCAGCACAAATTGCATCGGGTTACTTATCAACATTTAAAGACTAAACACTATGACTCAATTATTTGCAGGAGCGAGCTACCTTTTAAAAGGATTTGGATTAATTCATCAAAAAGGCATTCGACAATTCGCTTATATTCCAATGGCAATCAACACCGTGTTATTTAGTTTTGCCATTTGGTTGGGTGTATCCAAGTTTGATCAATGGATGAACAGCATGATCCCAACATGGATGCCTGATTGGTTATTAAGCGTATTAATGTGGATTATCTGGCCATTATTTGCTGCTTTAATTAGCTTAGTTGTGTTTTTTACTTTCTCAATTGTCGCTAACTTGCTGGCAGCACCGTTCAATGGTGTATTAGCCGAAGCGGTTGAAGTTAAATTAGCTGGTCAACCACCAACAGACATACCTTGGCAAAAAATCATTAAAGAAACGCCCCTGATGTTGTGGAATGAAGTTAGAAAACTGCTTTATGTGCTTATGTGGATTATTCCCTTATTTATTCTGTCGTGGATTCCGGTCGTTAATTTTATAGCACCGGTATTATGGATCGCCTTCTCAAGCTGGATGTTAGCGATCGACTATCACGATTATCCTATGGGTAACCATCAGATTTTATTCCCACAACAACGTCAAATCCTCAAACAAAAACGACTATTAGCACTAGGTTTTGGTTTAGCAACCTTAGGTGCAACCATGATTCCCTTTGTAAACTTCTTGGTGATTCCAGCAGCTGTTGCAGGTGCAACTGCCTTATATTTAGACCGTTTGAAATAATTAACAAAGCCTAGTGAACTCAAACGCAAGCGCATACTCTAACAGTGTTAATTGCATATCATCCTTAGTATTACTCATATTTAAAGAGAGAATAAATCGTGTTTTTATCATTCTTCCCAAAACCCAAGTTATTCTTTATTAGCTTTGCCTTATGGGCGTTAGTCAGTGTTTTAGGCTGGTATAGCGTTGTACAAGATCTTGGTCACTTAAGCTTAGCTACTTTATTTGGTGTTCACTTCCCTGAGGCACTAGCTCAAGGTGCTGATGCTAATGCACAAGCCGCTTTCGACAATGCATATACAAAAGCACTTAATATCTGGCAATACCAATATATGGCAGTATGCTATGCCCTATTTATCGGTGCTTGGGTTATTTATGGTGGTCAGAAATGGGCTAAATGGTCGGTTATCGGCTCTGGTCTGATTGTATTTATCACATGGTTTCAAGTTCAAGTCAGCGTCATGATCAACGCATGGTATGGCAACTTTTATAACTTGATCCAAAAAGCACTGACCTCACCCAATTCAATCACTGCCGAAGACTATTATTCCCAGTTGTTTACGTTTGCAACCATCGCTCTGATTGCGATCACGGTTGCTGTTTTAAATAACTTCTTTGTTAGCCACTACGTGTTTCGCTGGCGTACCGCAATGAACGATTATTACACCTCAAAGTGGGCACAAGTTCGCCAGATTGAAGGTGCGTCACAACGTATTCAAGAAGACACCATGCGTTTTGCCTCTATCGTCGAATCACTGGGAGTTAACTTTTTAAATGCGGTGATGACTTTGATCGCATTCTTACCAATTTTGTGGGGACTCTCAGGTTATGTGAAAACATTGCCATTAATTGGTGAAGTGTCACAAGCCTTGGTGTTTGTAGCCATTGTTTGGTCAATTATCGGCACCGTTTTACTTGCCGCCGCCGGCTTTAAATTGCCCGGCTTGGAGTTTAAAAACCAACGAGTTGAAGC
>JBFIJJ010000102.1:0-9171 GCA_041600795.1 Methylophagaceae bacterium
AAACTATCTCTGAACCTCAACCTACCTCAGTTCAACGTTATATCGATGCGCTTGCAACTCAGCAAGACACTGTTGAACTAGCGTTAGATAGTGATTTCGATGTTGCAGATAGTACTGAAGAGCAAGCGCTAGAACTTGATGAATCTCCTCTTGATTTAACACTCGAAGCTGTTGCAGCAGAGCCTGAACTAGAAACTATCCCTGAACCTCAACCTACCTCAGTTCAACGTTATATCGATGCGCTTGCAACTCAGCAAGACACTGTTGAACTAGCGTTAGATAGTGATTTCGATGTTGCAGATAGTGCTGAAGGGCAAGCGCTAGAGCTTGATGAATCTCCTCTTGATTTAACACTTGATGCTATTGCGCCAGAGCCTGAACTAGAAACTATCCCTGAACCTCAACCTACCTCAGTTCAACGTTATATTGATGCGCTTGAAACTAAGCAAGATAGTCCAAGTTTAGAGGGTGATGAGCCAAATAGTGAGGATAGCGAAACCTCACTGTTACAAGAACTTGCCTCTATCCGCGAAACATTAGAACTTGATCATGATTTTTCTGAGCCAGAATTGACAAACTCTTTTGAAGACAGCGAAACAGAGATATCTGAACATGATGAGCTACTGCAAATATTTCATGCCGAAGCACAGCAGCACCTAGCAACCTTCAAACATGCTTTCGAAGAATCAGTCATCCCATTTGCACTAAATAAAGAGTTATTACGTGCTGCTCATTCTTTAAAAGGCTGTGCCAATATTGCTCAAGTAACCCCTGTAGCCTTGATCGCAACCGAACTTGATCAATCTCTACGTACAATTTACGAATACGATCACCGTTTAGATAGCGACGAATTGGCGTTGTTACAACAAACGATTGAGGCTATCTATCAAATCATAGAGCACCAAAAGCACCCAGATACAACTGAAGAACCAAATTTATGTGTTTTATCAGATAATTTATTCAAGATAACGCCTAGACAAAATAAAGTAGAACCAATCATTGATCCAGAATTCTTGGTTGTATATTTGGAAGAAACGGATGAATTATTAGAGCAATACAGTCAACAGCTAGCTAATTATCAAACGGATCCAAATAACGAAGCTTACAAACAATCTGTTAATGACACCTTAATGCAACTTGCTGACAGTTCGCGTAATGCAAAATTAGCAACCATTGCTGAGCTTTATGACTTACTTGGTCAAATTATTAATCACACAAACTCATCAGATAACCAACAAGGCTTTAAACTACTCGAAGATGGATTTGAGCACCTCAATGATCAAATTGATCGTGTCATTCAAAATCAAGCAGCTACAGATATTGGAGCGTTTCAATCTGATGTAGCAAATTACATCGCGCTACAAGCATCTTCAATGGAAGTGCCAGACATAGCAGCAACCACATTATTTGCCATTCCATCTGGAGAAGAGGAGCTACTTCAAGCATTCACTGAAGAGTGTGCTGAGTTACTTGAGTCTAGTGGCAATGCGATTAAACAATGGCAGCAGAATTTGAATGATGTTGATGCTGCAATGCAACTTCAACGTGATCTTCACACCTTAAAAGGTGGATCGCGTTTAACAGGTATCACTCCAATAGCAGATCTAACTCATCAAACAGAATCGTTAGTGCAGTTAGCGATCGAACAGAAGTGTGAGGCAAATGATCGCTTTTTCAGCCTGCTACAGCGATGCCAAGATCGAATGGCGGATATGCAAGACTTATTAGCACAACAGTCGCCTATTGCCTTCGCAAATGATTTAATTGATGCAATCACAGAGTATGCTGATCGCGAGCCAGCTTTAGTTGAACCAACATCGTTAGTAACCGTTGAGGACGACAAAGAAAGTCAATTACAACCATCTGTAACGCAAGCTGAACACGCTAAATTATTTCAAATTCCGACTGGTGATGCTGATTTACTAGAAGCATTCACCGAAGAATGTGCGGAGTTACTTGAATCCAGTGGCAATGCGATTAGAACATGGCAACACAATCCTAATGATCATGATGCCCCGATGCAGTTACAGCGTGATCTTCACACCCTAAAAGGTGGTTCACGACTAACCGGTATCACGCCGATTGCTGATCTAACACATCAGACAGAATCGTTAGTATTACTTGCTATTGAACATAAACACGATGCCAGTCATACCTTTTTCAATTTGCTACAACGCTGCCAAGATCGTATGGCAGATATGCAAGATCTATTAGCGCAACATAAATCCATTCCTTTTGCTGATGATTTACTGGCAGAGATTGCCAAATTCTCAGGTCAAGAACCTGAATTGAGTGAGACGCAAGCTGATAAAGTAGCGGATGTTGCCGACTATGTCTCGCAGTTACCAACAGAGGCACCAGTTGAAGTACCAGCAACACCACAACAGCCTGCTCATGTAGAACAAGTGCGAGTGCGTTCTGACTTACTCGATTTCTTGACCAATTTCGCGGGCGAAGTCAATATCTCTCGTGATCGCGTTAGCCAACATAACACTGAAATTCGACAACAACTTAGCGAAATGGAAGCTACCATTGAGCGTCTACAAGATCAGCTACGTAATCTTGAAATTGAAACGGAAACACAAATTTTATTCCGTTATGAAGGCGAGTCGACCAAAAGATCTGAGTTTGATCCACTTGAGTTAGATCGGTTCTCAATGATCCAGCAATTATCGCGTGGCTTAACTGAAAGCGTTAGCGATCTTAATGACATCACCGCTTCGCTCGATAGTTTGGTTCGTGATTCTGATGCCATTTTATTGCAACAATCTCGTTTAAGTACAGATATTCAACAAGGTTTGATGAATACACGTTTATTACCATTTAGTGGTCTTGTACCGCGGTTAGAGCGTATCGTTCGTCAAACAAATGAAACCTTGGGTAAAGCCTCAGAACTGACAGTTTATGGTGCCGAACGTGAGTTAGATCGTTCCATTCTTGATCGCATCATTGCCCCGATTGAACATATCCTCAGAAATGCAATTGGCCATGGTATTGAAGCACCTGAACAACGTATTAGTTCTGGCAAAAAACCATCAGGGCAACTGAACCTTACCATCACACGAGATGGTTCTGAAATTCTGATTACACTTGCAGATGATGGTCGCGGTATAGATGTTGAAAAGATAAGACAAAAAGCATTGAGTCAGAACCTAATTAATCCTGCCAACATGCCGAGTGATGAAGAATTAATCCAATTGATTCTAACCTCAGGCTTTAGCACTGCTGACGGCATCTCACAACTTGCTGGTCGCGGTGTAGGTATGGATGTAGTCAGTAATGAGATTCGTGCATTAAAAGGCCGACTCTCTATCCAATCTGTATTTGGACAAGGAACAACCTTTAGTATTCGCTTACCGTTAACCTTATCGATCATGCAAGCTTTGTTAGTCAGTAGTTGTGATCAGCAATATGCTATTCCACTAGCAGCTGTCCATGCTGGCGAACGGATTACGGTTGCCAATGTAAAAACCTTATTAGCTCAGGAAGGTAGCCCCCGCTATGAATTTAATGGTACATATTACCAATTTATAGCTTTAGCGCAGTTACTCGATCAGCCCTTCAATTTGTCGGAAGATCCAAGCACACAACTACCATTATTGTTATTCCGTTATGGTGATAAACATGTCGCGTTATTAGTTGATTCAATTAATAGTAACCGTGAGATAGTGCTGAAATCAGTTGGTCCACAATTAGGTCAGATTAATGCTATTAATGGTGCCACCATTATGGGTGATGGGCAGGTCGCATTTGTTTTGGATATTCCAACCTTAATTGAAGATGCCAATATTTCCGTGCAGCCTGACAAACAACTATCAGAAAATTTACTTTCGATAGAACCCGAACAAATTGAAACACGTACACCAGTAGCAATGGTAGTCGATGATTCAATCACTATGCGTAAAGCCTCGGGCAATCTACTTAAACGCCATGGGTTTGATGTAATAACGGCACGTGATGGGATTGATGCTGTTGCACTTATAAATGAACAAAAACCCGATGTCATTTTGCTTGATGTCGAGATGCCCCGCATGGATGGCTTTGAATTTGCGACGGTGGTTAGAAATGATCCTGAAACCAAATCATTGCCAATTATTATGATAACTTCTCGCACAGGTGATAAACATCGTGATAGAGCATCAGCCATCGGTGTAAATGCTTATATGGGTAAGCCCTATCAAGAAAGTGAACTTGTTCAGACCTTACAAGATTTGTTAGGTGATATTTACCCTAACACTCAAAATTAACCTAGGATTATTGTATGGCTGATATTTCCCCTGACTTTATTCCATGTGTGCTGATTCCATTAAAATTACATTATTTAATACTGCCCAACACTACTATTGCCGAGGTTATTCCTCTACCGAGGCTTAAATCGTCAGACATGAGTTCACCCTTTTGGGTGGGAGAATATGATTGGCAAGATCGAACATTGGCAGTCATCGATTTAGACAGTTTAATTGAAGATGTACCTTCTTCTTGTGATGATGCAAATAAATTGTGCATTCTTCGTGGCATCAATACTGAAGCTGCTGTCAATAGTTACGCTTTACCATGCTATGGGGCACCGCAATTAATTCATTTAACTGAGTCGGCACTTAAAGTCATTGACACACCAGAGCAGTCTGACTACATTCACTGCCAGCTACAAATAGGTAACAAAATTGCCTACATTCCAAATTTAGATGCCATTGAAACTGTAATTTCCAGACAAAAATAAGTCTGTCCACCCACGTATATCGCACGCATTTAGTTTATGATAGTGCGATGAATAAAGTTAAGAATCTCATTGTTGTTTTTATCTGGTTACTTTTGCCCATCAGTAGCCATGCGGATAATAATGCTTTGTTGAACAAACAAAGACAGCTATTTCAACAAGCTACTAAAGCCCTTGAAACCAATCAAATTAGCCAATTTAACAAACTTAAAGAACAACTTGACGACTATCCGCTACAACCCTATCTAGATTACTTGTATTTAAGGCACCGCCTTGATATCACAGATAGTCGTGTAATCGGCAATTTTATTACGCAATATCAAGGTACATTTTTCGCCGAACGACTTCGCAACGCTTGGTTAGATAAACTGGCCAGAAACAAGAAATGGTCTCTCTTTTTGCAGTTTTATCAATCGTCAACGTCAACGAGCCTTCAATGCCAACAGCTACAAGCTCTGATTAATACCGGCAATCAACAACAGGCATTTGAGCGTGTTCCTGAGCTTTGGTTAGTGCCTAAATCACAAGATAAGGCCTGCGATCCAATCTTTAATAATTACCAGAAAAAAGGCTTATTAACGGATGCTATTCGTTGGCAACGAATTGAGCTTGCTCTCAAACATAACCAATATAGTCTTGCTACTTATTTAGCCAAATCACTCAAAGATAGCGCGCAAGCAACGGCATGGATCGAATTATGGAAGAAAACACACGACAATCCATTAGCATCACTAAAACAATTACCTTCTAAAAACACATCAAGCCAGTCTGTCAGCCTGACTCAAGACACACCTCTATCTCGATCTATCATTGCCCATGGCATTGAACGATTAGCAAAAAAATCACTTGAACAGGCCTTTCAAACATGGCTGAGAATCAAACCTGCTTACCAATTTAGTGAACAAGAGAAACATGATATTCAAAGTTCAATAGCAAATCGTGCTGCCTTAAATAGAGATGACAACACCCTCACCTATTTTGATGGCCTAATCAATGAACCTTGGCATGTGCGTGCTGCTCTTTGGCAACAAGATTGGAGAACGGTACAAAGCGCGATTCTTAACCTAGATTCAGAACAGCAACAAGCACCCGTTTGGCAGTATTGGCTTGGAAGAAGTCAGGCAGCATTGGGTGACAAACTCGCTGCCACTCAAACATACCAAGGCCTAATAATGGAACGAGATTATTATGCCTTTCTAGCAGCCGATAAACTCGGACTCACTTATCAAATGAATCATAATCCTATAGTGGTCACAGCTGCCGAACTTAAGGAGTTCAGTCAACGTCCTGAGGTATTACGTTTACATGAATTTTATGCACTTAATATGAATTTAGAGGCACGTCGTGAAGCCTATCAACAACGACAAAGCTATACGTCACGTGAATTACAATTGTTGGCAACTATCACTCATCAGTGGGGTTGGCACAATCAAAGTATTGCCTTGTTAGGTACAGCTCAATATTGGGATGCCTTGGATATTCGCTTTCCGGTAGTCTATGACTCGGCGATTTTAAAAGCGAGTCAGAAACAAGGCATTGATCCATCTTGGTTATTTGGTATTGCCCGTCAAGAAAGTGCTTTTAATCCACATGCACGCTCACATGTCGGAGCAACAGGTCTGATGCAGTTGATGCCAAAAACAGGCGAACTTATTGCAAAACTGATTAATCGACCACTTAAAAACACCTCTGAGCTATTAAACCCAGATAGAAATATTGAGTTGGGTAGCGCCTATTTACGCCGCGTTTATGACCAGCATCAGCAAAATCCAGTGCTTGCTACAGCCTCATATAATGCGGGGCCTCATCGCGTTGCCAACTGGCTTCCCAATAAAACTATTGATGCTGACATTTGGGTTGAAAATATTCCTTTTACTGAAACACGACGTTACACTCGCAATGTACTCAGTTATGCTGCAATATTCGACTATCAACGCAAACAGAATATCAAACCAATAACAGAACGTATGCCTAAAGTGAAACCAGACAAACCATAAATTTAGCTCATGGAAACCTATCTCGTAGGCGGCAGTGTCCGCGATCAATTACTTGGCCTGTCGGTAAAAGACCGAGATTGGGTAGTGGTCGGCAGTACGCCAGAACACATGGTCGCTCAAGGCTACCAAGCTGTTGGCAAAGATTTTCCGGTATTTTTACACCCCAAAACCCATGAAGAATATGCGTTAGCAAGAACAGAGCGGAAAACAGCGCCAGGCTATCGGGGTTTTGTCATTCATGCCGATCCCGATGTAACATTAGAGCAAGATCTCGCTCGACGAGATCTCACTATTAATGCTATTGCCCAAGCCGATGATGGCACACTGATAGATCCATTTAATGGTCAAGATGATCTTAAAAATAAAATCCTGCGCCATGTATCGCCGGCTTTTGCTGAAGATCCTGTCCGAGTATTACGCCTTGCCCGCTTTGCCGCCAGATTTAATTTCACTGTAGCCGATGAAACGAAAGCGCTCATCCTTGAAATGATTAATGCCGGTGAATTAGAACATTTAGTACCAGAGCGTGTATGGCAAGAACTGGAAAAGGCACTTAAAACCGATCAACCATCACTGTTTTTCACGACACTAAAACAAGTCAAAGCCTTAGCTATATTATTCCCAGAAGTCGACCGATTATTTGGCGTACCACAAGTTGTTAAATGGCACCCAGAAGTTGATACCGGCATTCATGTAATGATGGTTATTGATCAGGCTGCTCAACTTAGCGATGATATCGCCGTGCGCTTTGCAGCCCTGTGTCATGACCTCGGTAAAGGCACAACGCCCAGCGAGGTTTTACCTCAACATATTGGTCATGAACATCGTAGTATTGAACTTACAAAAACATTATGTAAACGCTTACGTGTGCCTAGCGACATTCAGTCTTTAGCTATAAAAGTGGCCGAGTTTCATACTCATATCCATTTATTACATGAACTTCGGCCCGCAACCATCCTCAAGGTGTTTGAAGCGCTTGATGCATTTCGTAAACCCCATCGAGTTAAACAATTTTTATTAGCCTGTGAAGCTGATTTTCGTGGAAGACCTGGATATGAAGACATACCAATGCCAGCAATCACCTTGTTTCAGGATTTTTTTGATGCAATCCAAGCAGTCACTGCCAAACAGTTTGTGGATGCAGGCCTAAAAGGACAAGCCATTTCAGAGGCTTTAAAAAAACAGCGAATTGAGAAGATCAAACAACATCGTGATTCCCTATCAGCAAAATAAATAAGCCCAGTAGATTACAGTTATACACACATAACGTATAATTATCCGTTTGATTACACACGGGAACTTTGCCATGAGCAATACCATTTCTGCCAACTGGACCAGCGTTAACGCTGCATGCCAACCTTTAGTAGAGAGCCTTGTTGCTGATGCACAAGCACTCCAACTCGAAATTAGTACCCTTGCAAACGGTACACGCATTGTAGATGCAGGCATTAACTGTGTCGGCGGCCTAGAAGCCGGACGTCGTATCGGCGAAATTTGTATGGGTGGCTTAGGCACCGTAACCCTTGGTACAAATAGTGGTTTTGAAAACTGGCCTTGGTCGGTTAATGTTCATGCGAAAACCCCAGTTTTAAGTTGCCTAGGCAGTCAATATGCGGGCTGGAGTCTTTCTCATAAAGACGAAAATACTAAATTCTTTGCATTAGGTTCAGGCCCAGGCCGCGCCTTGGCAGGTCGTGAAGAAGTATTAAAAGAATTTGGTTACAAAGACGAAGCAGAATCGACCTGCATCGTATTAGAAGTTGATTCATTTCCACCAATTGAAGTGGCAGAAAAAGTCGCCAATAACTGTGGCATCAAACCTGAAAACTTAACATTCATTTTGACACCAACTTCAAGTCTTGCTGGTGTTATGCAAATTGCTATCCGTGTACTTGAAGTGGCCATGCACAAAGCACATACCGTTCATTTTCCTATGGAAAAAATTGTTGATGGTTTTGGTGTGACGCCTGTAGCGCCGCCTGGTGGTGACTTTATGACAGGTATGGGTCGTACCAATGATGCAATTTTGTATGGTGGGATGGTGCATCTGTTTGTTGATGCGACTGACGATGAAGCGAAAGACTTAGCTGAAAAAATGCCGAGTAATTCATCATCAGACTATGGTCGTCCATTTGGTGAGATCTTTAAGGCTTATGAATACGACTTCTTTAAAATCGATCCAATGTTGTTTAGTCCTGCAAAAGTTATTGTTACTAATACCAATACAGGTAAAAGCTTCACTGCAGGAACCTTAAATCAAGAATTACTCACATTGTCTTTCGGACTATAATGATTAAACAAGGGAGTAGTGATATCGCTGCTCCCTAATATCAACTCAACTATTATGCCCTCCCCTAGAATCGTAATATTTAATGACACACATGGCTGGCATAGTCAGCAATTGGTTGATGCATTTGCTCATTACAATGTCTCTGTTGTGCTGAGTGATCTTGCTGA
>JBFIJJ010000103.1:0-9119 GCA_041600795.1 Methylophagaceae bacterium
AATTGTTAGCATCATCAAGCTTTGCAATTTATTTTATGCATACATGGATATTACATATAACAGATCAGTATCCACTCTTTACTTTATTCCCCAACATCCCTCAGATCGTGGTGTGGCTAACTATTACACTCGGAGTAACAGCTTTATGTATGTTGATAGCATCTGGCATAAAAGCACTGCTAAAACATAATAGTCGCTATATTATTGGTTGGTAGTAAAGACGGCAGTATGACTATGCTTAATTACTTTTTAGCTTGTTGGTCTAATAATTTAAGCCGCAGTAATTTGTCCGCTATTTGAATCTCTAAACCGCGATTAACCGGTTGATAATAGCGTCTCTCGGGCATTGCTTCAGGGAAGTAGTTTTCGCCGGCAGCATAGGCATCCGGTTCATCATGGGCGTAACGATATTCTTTACCATAGCCCAATTCTGACATTAACTTGGTTGGTGCATTACGTAAGTGAATAGGTACTTCGACTGAACCCATTGCTTTTACGTCATGCATTGCCGCTTTAAATGCAGTGTAAACAGCATTACTTTTGGGTGCACTGGCTAAATAAACAACTGCCTGAGCAATGGCTAACTCACCTTCTGGCCGCCCTAATTTCTCAAAACTTTCCCAAGCATCGAGAGCGATACGTAAACCTCTGGGATCAGCATTGCCGATATCTTCGCTCGCCATACGAACAATACGTCGCATTAAATAAATCGGGTCACAGCCACCATCTAACATACGACACAACCAATAGAGAGCAGCATCCGGGGATGAGCCTCGTACGGATTTATGTAAGGCTGAAATTTGATCGTAAAATGCCTCGCCGCCTTTATCAAAGCGACGCAATGTTCCTGATAATACTTCGGCCAAATCATGTTCATCCACCTGATCTTGACCTTTACTATCAGCTAAATCGATCGCAATTTCGAGCAAATTTAATGCTCTACGTCCATCACCATCGGCTGTATTAGCCAATTCATCACGTAAGCTTTCCGGAAAAGTGATACCACGATCGGCCAAACCTAATTTACTATCACTAAGTGCCCTATCAATAATTTCGCGAAGGTCATGCGGCTGCAATGCCTGCAATACATACACTCTAGCACGTGATAACAAGGCATTATTTAATTCAAAAGAGGGATTTTCAGTCGTCGCTCCAACAAAAGTGAAGGTACCATCTTCAACATAGGGCAAAAATGCATCTTGCTGTGATTTGTTAAAGCGATGCACTTCATCAACAAACAATAAGGTTCTTTTGCCTTGCTCATTCTGAAGTTGTTGTGCTCGCGTAACCGCCGCTCTGACTTCTTTTACACCTGCTAGCACTGCTGAAATCGTTATAAACTCCATCTCGCAATAGCCGGCAATAAGTTTTCCTAAGGTGGTTTTACCCGTGCCTGGCGGCCCCCAAAAAATCATTGAGTGAGGATGACCTGATGCAATTGCTTGGCGTAACGGTTTACCCTCTGCCAATAGGTGTTTCTGACCGATATAATCGTCTAGCGATTTTGGTCGCATGCGATCCGCTAATGGCCGTCCTGTCATATCATCAGTACTGTCAAACAAATCCACGCTGACTATTTTCCTTTGACATCACCAACAACATCGACACCTTCCGGTGGCACAAATGTAAATTCATCGGCCTTTAATTCAAGATTTTCCTTGGCCTGACTAAATACTAAACGCGTCCGTTGGTCAAAACTGTCCTTCATTAACATTTGACGTAAGCCGGTCTCATCGAATGCAAGTGTCACTGTTTGAAAATTTGATTCTGCATCTTTTGGCACAAGTTGAACCCATAATAGTCCATCATCAGAGTCTATATCTGTAAGTAAGTACTTATCCTGAGGTAATAATTCACCCGAAAGCAAAGTCGCAGGTGTATCCGTTAACGCTTCTTGTTGCGACTTGACTGTGACCTGCTCTAAATCAACATCATAGAACCAAATACGTGATCCATCTGCGATAATATGTTGAGGATAAGGTGTTTCATAATCCCAACGAAACTTACCCGGTCTTTCTAACACAAAGACGCCTTGCGCTTCTTCTAATACTTTGCCTTGTTGATCAATAACTGTTTGTTTAAAGTTTGCTTTAAACGTCACAACCGTTTGAACAAACGCATTGAGTTTTTCAGTTGCTGATTCCGCTGCGGAAAGTGAAAAAGGCAAAACAACGCTCAGCACTAAGAGACTTCTACGAAGTAGATTTTTTACTGTCATTTAAATTCCAGATAATTCTTGTGGTTGATTAAGGTGTCATCTTTGACAGGTTAAACATCACAATGGTTGCCTATTAATCTCGCGGTGGTGGCGCTAATACTTCACGGCTACCATTGCCTTGCATTGATGAAACAACACCAGCAGCTTCCATTGCTTCCACAATACGTGCAGCTCGGTTATAACCAATTTTTAAGCGTCGTTGTATACCTGAAACAGAAGCTCTTCGTGACTCTACAACGATTTGGACAGCTTGATCATACAAAGCATCTTGTTCACCATCACTTGCATCACCAAGAGCGCCATCACTATCGTCACTGGTAATATCTTGGGTAATCTCTTCAAGGTAATTTGGTTCTGCCATTTTTTTCAAGAAATCGACCACTTTATGTACTTCATGATCATCAACAAAAGCACCATGTACACGCTCAGGTAAACCAGAACCTGGCGGTAGATACAACATATCACCCTGACCTAATAGTTGTTCAGCACCCATCTGATCCAAAATTGTACGCGAATCAATACGTGACGATACTTGGAATGCAATACGTGTAGGAATATTGGCTTTAATCAAACCAGTGATAACATCTACAGAAGGACGCTGGGTCGCAAGAATAAGATGAATACCTGCTGCACGCGCTTTTTGAGCAAGGCGAGCAATTAGCTCTTCAACCTGCTTACCCACTACCATCATCATATCGGCTAATTCATCGATAATAACGACAATAAAAGGTAATGGCTCTAAATATGGTGCCGGTTCACCAACCACTAAATCTACAGTTGGATCGGTAATTGGTTCACCACGCTCAATCGCGTCTTTTACCTTCTTGTTAAAGCCAGCAATATTACGAACGCCTAAAGCCGCCATCAATGGATAACGACGCTCCATCTCTGCCACACACCAACGCAATGCATTCGCTGCCTGCTTCATATCGGTCACAACCGGCGTTAATAAATGTGGGATATCTTCATAAATAGACAATTCCAACATTTTCGGATCAACCATGATCATGCGTACTTCTTCAGGCGTAGATTTGTACAGTAAACTCAAAATCATGGCATTAACAGCAACCGATTTACCCGAACCTGTCGTACCTGCGACCAATAAATGTGGCATTTTTTCAAGATTGGCAACGACAGGCCGACCGGCAATATCTTTACCTAGTGCCATCATCAATGGTGATTTGCTATTTTCGTAGTCAGCACAACCTAAGATTTCACGTAATCTTACGATGTCACGATGTTCATTCGGGATCTCTAAACCTACCACGGGTTTACCGGGAATCACTTCGACGACACGCACACTGCTTAACGATAATGCTCTCGCCAAATCTTTAGCCAAGCCACTAATACGGCTGACTTTGATGCCGGCAGCAGGTTGTAATTCAAACCGCGTTACAACTGGCCCCGGTTGTACTTCAACCACTTGAACTTCAACACCAAAATCTTTGAGTTTTAGTTCAACTTGTCGAGATAATGCTTGCAGCACCTCTTCGCTATAACCACCTTTACTGGCTTGTGCCATATCAAGCAAGGCAAGTGCAGGCATCGTGCTACCAGCATCTGGCGTTTCAAAAAGCGGAACTTGGCGTTCTTTTTCCTCACGTTTACTCGGTTCTGTAGGGATTATTGTTGGTTCAACACGCACCTTGCTTCGCTGTTTTAGCTTTTCACTTTGCTCTTTGAAATTATCTTCTCGCTGTTGCTTAGCTTGATTAGCCGCTAATTTAACTTTGAACTCACGGATCCAACGTGCGCTGTAAGTCATCATCCATAGTACTAACGCTCCTAAACGATCGATAACCATTAACCATGACAATCCTGTGAATAAGGTGACGCCAGTCAGTAATACTGCCAATAACAATAAGGTTGTACCCGATGTACCAAATACCGAGACAAAACCATGACCGACAACTTCACCAAGAACACCACCAGCACCAAGCGGCAATAACTGAGCGTAATCGATCAAACTTAAGGCCGATAAACCACTGGCAGCAGATAAAGCCATGATTAAACCGATTGCTTTGAGCACCCAGAAATGCAACGCATCATCTGAGTCTGCGGTTTTTCCCCAACTAAATAAAAGCCATCCACTGAAAGCTAACATTAACGGTGATAAATAGGCTGGAAAACCAAAGCCATACAATAATATATCTGCCAACCAAGCTCCGACTATGCCGCCACGGTTAGCAACCACATCATTCATACCCGTTGTCGACCAACCCGGATCTGTTGGTTGATAGGTCCATAATGACAATAATAAATAGCCAGCCAGCGCTAGCGCTAAAATAAGCGCGGCCTCACGTAAGCGAAAGCTTACTGCGCCTGAAACAGCCGTTTGTCCATCTTTGTTGTTTACTCGTGTTGCCTGAGCCAATGTGATAATTCCAGTTAAGCCAACGATTTAGACTCGTATATTAACACAGCTTTTGAAGTTAACTACTTTACCAAATGCACTGCAATGGGTAATCTAGGCCGAATTAAACTATACCGATTTTTTGGAGATAACAAATGGCCGACAGCAAACATTGCCGCTTACTCATTCTTGGTTCAGGACCGGCAGGATATACTGCTGCTGTCTATGCCGCTCGTGCAGCTTTAGAACCAGTATTGATTACCGGTATTGAACAAGGCGGTCAGCTCACAACAACAACAGAAGTTGATAACTGGCCAGGCGACGATGAGGGTGTACAGGGACCAGAACTGATGCAACGTATGCAACGCCATGCTGAACGTTTTGGCACTGATATTATCTTCGATCATATTCACACCACAGATTTAAGTGAACGACCATTCAAGCTTAAAGGCGATGCAGGCGAATACACCTGTGATGCACTGATCATTGCAACGGGTGCTTCAGCGATGTATTTAGGCCTTGATTCTGAAGAAGCCTTTAAGGGCCGTGGCGTTTCAGCCTGTGCAACTTGTGATGGTTTTTTCTATCGCAATCAACCTGTTGCCGTTATCGGTGGTGGTAATACGGCTGTTGAAGAAGCGCTTTATTTATCAAACATCGCTTCAAAAGTCACTGTAATTCACCGTCGTGACTCTTTCCGTTCTGAAAAAATTCTAAGTAGCCAACTTCTGAAAAAAGCCGAAGAAGGTAATGTCGATATTTTATGGAATCACGAACTTGATGAAGTATTAGGCGATGATGCTGGTGTGACAGGCATGCGTGTAAAAAGTACTACTGATGGTAGTACACAAGACATCCCTGTCCAAGGTGTGTTTGTTGCAATTGGTCACAAACCTAATACTGATATTTTTGCTGGTCAGTTGGATATGGAATACGGCTATATCAAACTCAAGAAAGGTACTCAAACCAGCGTGTCTGGCGTATTTGCAGCAGGTGATGTATCTGACCCTATTTACCGTCAAGCGATTACATCTGCCGGTGCCGGTTGTATGGCAGCATTAGATGCCGAACGTTTTCTAGAAAGCGAAAAATAATCAACGATCAATAGGCAGGCATATTTCTTGTCTGCCTATGTTTTTAATATAGGGAGTATTGCTCATGGCTATTTACCAGCATATTTTAATCGCAGCAGATTTCTCTCAACATAACCAACACGTGTTACAACGTGCACACCAATTAGCTCAACTGCATGATGCTAAATTAAGTATTTGTCATGTAATTGAAGACTATCCGATCACTGATTTTGCTTATGAGCCGATGATCGGCGTTGATCTTGATATGCGAGACAGCATGTTACAGTCTGCAAAAAATCAAATGGCTAAACTCGGACAAGACCTTGCCATTAGTACTGACAATCAATGGGTAGAATTTGGCAGTACTAGCCATGATATTGTTAGAATTGCTGATGAAAACAATGTTGATTTAATTGTTATCGGCTCTCATGGTCGACATGGTATTCAATTATTACTAGGCTCTACCGCCAATGCAGTGTTACACCACGCGCACTGTGATGTATTAGCTGTTCGACTGAAAGATAACTAAGTTCGAGATGCAAGCTGGCTCTCCCCCATCTTTATACCGAACGACCCACTTTATCATCTTTCTCGTTATTGCCTTTATCAATGCGTTTGTTGATTTAGGCCACAAAATCATCATACAAAACACTGTTTTTAAGATCTATGATGATAATCAACAAGTTTTGTTAACAGCAATTGTTAACGGCCTGATTTTACTGCCCTTCATCTTTTCGTTTACACCAGCAGGATTTTTAGCAGATCGTTTTGCTAAACCACGAATAATGCAATGGGCAGCATTCATTGCTATCGTTCTAACCCTGCTTATTACTTTTAGTTACTATCAAGGTTGGTTTATTTTTGCATTTTGTATGACCTTTTTATTGGCATTACAAAGTGCTGTCTACTCTCCAGCAAAATACGGTTACATTCGTGAACTTGTTGGTACACAAAAAATTGCGCCGGCTAATGGATTAACACAAGCCACCAGCATTGTGGCTATTCTCTCTGGCATCGTTTTATTTTCGGTTGGGTTTGAACATTATTTAGCGTCACAGGACTTCCATACTGAACAGCAAATATTGATGTTAATCGCACCCTTAGGCTGGTTGTTAGTATTGCTTTCATTGATCGAGTTTTTATTGGCACTGAGCTTACCTGACCGAAGAACAGACAGAAAGTCTCGAATTTTTAATTGGCAACATTATCGCCAAGGCCAATTATTAAAAAACAACCTAAAACTATTACGTCAATCACCGTTAATTTGGTTGGCAATTTTGGCATTATCACTGTTTTGGGGTGTATCACAAACAGTGTTGGCAACCTTCCCCGCATTTGCAAAACTAGTATTACATGAAAGCAATACGATTGTGATTCAAGGTCTATTAGCCTGTGCTGGCATCGGTATCATTATCGGCTCAGTTACAGCAGGTAAACTCACTAACAATTTCTCTCGCCAATTAATAATAGTTGGTGCTCTGGGGCAAATTATTGTTTTAGCAATACTTCCTCAACTAGCGGATACGATGATATTTGCAATCACTATCGTATGCTTTGGCATGTTTGGTGGTTTATTTATAGTGCCACTCAACACACTTATCCAACACCACGCTCCTATCTCCCATTTAGGCACAATTCTCGCCGGTAATAATTGGTTTCAGAATATGGTCATGCTGACCTTTTTAATTTTAACCATGTTGGCAGCACTTTTTAATCTCTCTAGTTGGCTTATTTTAATCGCACTACCTATTATTCTATTTTTATCATTTTTGTTATTATCACTAAAAATCAGTGACATAACGGATAAACTTGATATACTAGATTAAAAGCCAAAATGTGAGGATAGAACAATGTCCGGAAATAAATCATTTCCACCTGTTTATACCGAGCTGGCGCAGGAAGCATCAGAAAATCTCAGGCAAGCACTGCCACTTATAAACAAATACAAAACGCCAGTTAATCCGGTTAATTATGCGGTTTGGTATGAATATGTCTCGGGTAAAAACCAAGCATTACGCGACGAGATAGACCAACGTCTTAGTTGTAACGCGCCCATAACGTCGCAAATCACCCAAGCACTGTTCGAGAAATACGTGTTATTTGATATGCCAGAACGGCTTGAAAATGCCAATAATGGTATTAAATTAGTTGTTGATAACACCATCAATAACATCAACAAAGCAGAGTCAACTGCCAGCGAATGTGCCGCAGAGTTAACCGATACACAGTTAATTCTGAATGAGTGTTCTGATATCGATACACTTAAATCGATCGTCAATTCAATTTTGGCCAATACGCAAACCTTAACCAACAGTAGTAATGGCCTCAAATTAGAGCTTGAACAATCATCTATTGAGATGGCAAGACTAAAAGCGGAATTGGAACAAGTTAAAGAAATAGCAAGAATTGATGGTCTAACCGGTCTACTTAACCGTAGTGCTTTCGACAAAGAACTACAAAACTTATGTAATGAATCTGGTGGTCGTATTTCTCTCGCTTTATTTGATCTCGACCATTTCAAACTACTCAATGATAATTTTGGTCATTTAGTGGGTGACCGAGTAATTCAGTTCTTTGCTTCACTTCTTAAAAAACATAGTGGTAATGAGCATATCGCTGCGCGCTATGGTGGTGAAGAAATGATCGTTATCCTGCTTGATCTGACACAACAGAAAGCGATTGAATTTGTTGATTTAGTTAGATCAGATTTGGCAAATAGCAATCTCAAACAAAAAGACAGTGATAAATTGATTGGCCAAATTACCGTCTCGGCAGGATTAAGCTTTTTTCAACTAGGTGATACGCCAAGTAGCTTAATTGATCGTGCTGATCGCGCCCTGTACAAAGCCAAACATAACGGTCGAAATCAAGTAAAAATTAACTGATTAGTGAAATATTCAGTTTAGAAATGATAAAAACTGTCAGCTAAATACTGCACCACTTGGGCGCGCTGTTTGTCAGACCAAGTAACATCTGCTGCAACAGCACATCCTTTCACTCTTATTTGTAATGCTTCAAACGTTGTCACTTTTCTATCTGCACGCGTATAGATACTAGTAGGTTTGCCTGCTGTTAGTGAAGCATGACATTGCAAACATGCTGCGTCATGTAATCGTTGTCCATCACCGGCAAAAGCAGGTGATGACAATCCAATAAAAGCAACTAAAAGCAGTGCCCGCATTAATGTTGACTGGCTTGTAAATGTGCCACACGTAATGCTGCGGGCGGATGAGAATCATAAATAGCAGACACTAATGGATCTGGAGTCAATGTACTGGCATTTTCCTGATATAAGGCCACTAGTGCTTCAATTAAATGTTGGCTGCTCGAAACGGAAGCCGCATAGGCATCTGCTTCAAATTCATATTTACGTGATAATGACGTCATCATTGGATGTAAAAAGAAACTAAACACCGGCACCACTAACATAAACAACACTAGCGCCACTGCATTGGTTTGTGTACTTACACCTAAA
>JBFIJJ010000104.1:0-9097 GCA_041600795.1 Methylophagaceae bacterium
ACCGTATAGAACAGTTTTTACGTATAACCATCGGCACGCATTCAGAAAATCAGCAGCTTTTAGCCGTGCTAGATACGTTAATAGATTAGTTTGATTCTTTAGATAATAAGAAATTCAACCGTTCAATATCGTGCTCATATTGCTTGTTTAATTGTTCTATTTCAAGCCCTAATCGTTTGATATTTTGTTGGTCATTGTTGATTTCTTGTTGTACAGCAGTCAAACGTTTGTTCATATTGATACTGACGGGTTTGCCACTCAACTCTTGCTCAGCAGCTTCTTGCTGCATGTTTTGTAGTTTGATTTTGCTTTCTTCAAGATGTTTAACAGCTTTATCAAGCTCTGTTTGACGATAACCAACATCAGTATCTCTGGCGGTTAATAAGTCTTGCTCAGATTGAAAACTGGCTAACAGTGTTTGATCCGCAATTGCCTGCTGTCGACGCTGTTCTTGCTGCTGTTTAGCTTGTTCTGCTGCAAGACGTTCCGCTTCTTTCTGTTCAGCTATTTGACGTTCTTTTTCAACAATTTGTTCTGCGGTCAGAGCTGGATCAACATGTTTAATTAGCCGTAGCGATTTATCATTAAGGATGTCATAGCCTTTTTGTGCAGCATACGGTGGTAGGCTCTTACTCATAGTAATAATACCGTTTTCATCCATAAAACGATAAATTGTACTGGCACTGAGTTGTTGACTGGCAACTAACAGGAGGAATAATAAAAAAGAATGTGTGATGGTTTTAGTATATTTCATGGCGAATATCATATATGGAGTTGAGTAAAAGGTGAACCTTGTAGATCAATTAGTCTTGTTTATTGTGGCATTGATTTCAAATACGTTCTCGGCATTCAGTGGTGGCGGTGCTGGTTTGATTCAATTTCCAGTACTCATTTTTCTTGGATTACCATTTGGTATTGCATTAGCAACGCATAAGGTTGCTAGTGTTGCTTTAGGTTTAGGCGCGGTGCTGCGTTATTTAGCTTCTAGTAACTTAGAACGACAGTTTGTGTTATTGATGTTGCTATTTGGACTTCCCGGTGTGGTATTGGGAGGAAATCTCATTTTATTAGTACCAGATCGTATTGCCGAAATAGCCTTGGGTGTATTAACTGGTGGACTCGCAATCTATTCACTGTTCAAACCAACTTTAGGTCAGGCATTTTTTCCAATTCATCGCGATAAAAAAGCAATGTTAGTCGGTGGCCTGATCCTGTTTGGCCTAGGAATATTAAATGGGTCGTTAACATCAGGTACGGGCTTATTTGTCACTATCTGGCTGATCATGTGGTTTGGCATGGATTATCAGCGGGCTGTCGCATATACCTTGATCATGGTAGGCGTATTTTGGAATGGTGCTGGTGCAATTACCTTAGGATTGATTGGTGACGTTCAATGGACTTGGGTACCAGCACTATTAATTGGTTCTCTGTTAGGAGGCTACCTCGGCTCGCATCTGGCGATTAAACATGGCAATCAATGGATAAAACGAGGCTTTGAATTAGTGACAATGCTTATTTCTATTAAGCTACTGATGGGCTAACACCATATTGCGAGCGATAGGCTTCAACGGCAGGCAGATGGTCAGCAAAATCAGCATTATTTTGTAAGAATGTCAGTAGATCATCCAAGCAAATAATACTGACAACGGGGATATTGTGTTCAGCTTCAACTTCTTGGATCGCTGATAGTTCACCTTGACCTTTTTCTTGTCGATCCAAAGCAATGATAACGCCCGCTGGGATCGCGTGTTCCGCTGAAATAATAGCAACAGACTCACGTACTGACGTACCTGCAGAGATGACATCATCAATGATCAGCACTTTACCAGTAAGTTGTGCACCAACAAGTTGGCCACCTTCACCGTGATCTTTTTTCTCCTTACGGTTAAACACATAAGGCACATCTTTAGCATGATGATCTGATAATGCTATGACTGTAGTTGAAGCTAAGGGAATGCCTTTATAGGCTGGGCCAAACAAGACATCATAATCAAGATCTGAATCACTAATGGCCTGTGCATAAAAACGGCCCAATTTAGCGAGTTTGGCACCAGTATCAAATAAACCACTATTAAAAAAATAAGGGCTAATACGACCGGATTTGAGCGTGAAAGAACCAAAGCGTAATACCCCGGTTTCTAGAGCAAATTCGATAAATTGTTGCTGATATGGCTTCATTTTTATGATTTCTTAATTTGATAAAGAGCAATTTGCCCAAATAGGTTAGGAAGCAATCGTGTGCCTAAGGTATCTTTATGAGCATGGTTCACAATGCTACGGTTGAGAATAGAAATAGCCTTACTTTGGCACAAATTTTCAAAATCCTGCACGGTACATAAATGTATATTAGGTGTATTAAACCAGGCATTAGGTAGCGTGCGAGAGATTGGCATATGGCCACCTAAAGCCAGTTGAACCCGACACTGCCAATGACCAAAATTAGGGAAGCCAATAATGCCTTGTTTACCAACACGGACAATTTCTTCCAGTAAGAAATCAGGATGATTAATGGCTTGTAAGGTTTGCGATAAGATGACAAAGTCAAAAGATTGATCAGCAAATTGGGGTAAACCTTGATCAAGATCGGCTTGAATGACGTTGACACCTGCTTTAATACAATCGGCAAATTTACTGTTATCAATTTCTAAACCATAACCAGTAACGCCACGTTGTTGTAGAGCTTTAAGTAAGGAACCATCATCACAGCCCAAATCTAAAACGCGAGCACCATCTGGTATCCAATCACTGATAATTTGTAAATCGAGACGAAGGCTCATTGTTCAGTACACTCTTGGGCAACACGTTGCATATAGGTTGTCATAATTTCTAAATAACGAGGAATAGGCATTAAAAAAGCGTCATGACCTTGGTGGGCATCAATTTCGGCATAGGTTACATTATTACCATTACTTAATAATGCATTGACTATTTCATGTGAACGTTCGGGCGAGAAGCGCCAGTCGCTGGTAAATGACATGACTAATGCTTTTGCCTGAATGGGAGCAAAAGTTTTCGCAAGATCGCCACCACATTCTTGTGCTGGATCAAAATAATCTAAGGCTTTGGTCATCAGTAAATAGGTATTGGCATCAAAGCGCTCGACGAAACTGCTGCTTTGATAACGTAGATAACTTTCTACCTGAAAATCGACACCATAGTCATAATTTAATATTCCGGTACGTAATTCGCGTCCAAATTTTTCGCCCATGGCAATATCGGATAGATACGTGATGTGACCTAACATTCTGGCTAAACCAAGACCTTGGCGTGGCAATGTATTATATTGAGCGTAATAACCATCATGAAAATCAGGATCAGACTTGATTGCAGTTCGAGCCACTTCATTAAAGGCAATATTTTGTGCCGATAATTTTGGCGCTGTCGCAATCAGCAAGACATGACGTAAGCGCTCAGGGTAGGTAATAGCCCATTGCAATGCTTGCATACCGCCTAAGCTACCGCCAACTACAGCTGCCCATTGTGTAATGCCAAGATGATCAGCAAGTATTGTTTGACTTTTTACCCAATCAGAGACGGTGACAATAGGGAAATCGGGTCCATAGGGCTGATTGGTTTCCGGATTGATTGAGGTGGGGCCTGTTGAACCTTTACATCCGCCAAGATTATTCAAACATACGACAAAGAAATTAGTTGTATCAATGGCTTTGCCTGGCCCAATTGCACTATCCCACCAACCTGGTTTTTTATCTTCGATACTATGAAAGCCTGCGGCATGATGATCACCAGATAAAGCGTGGCAAATAAGAATCGCATTCGATTTTGCTTTATTAAGCGTACCGTATGTTTCATAGATCAACTCATAGTGAGGCAATTCACGTCCACATTCGAGCGTGATTGGCTTATCAATTGATAATAATGTTGGTGAAACCAGACCGACTGAATCGGCTGGTAGAGAGTCTGGCATGATAAAACGTGTCCTTGGATTTTTAATGCTAAAAGTCTAATGACTCATCTGTCGTTGTGCAATAAAAGACTTAAGACATTAGTAATGTCCGGTTAAGAGTGGTAAGACCAACATAGCTAGAATTTGTAGGCCAAGGATTACAACTAATGGTGAAAGATCAATTCCCCCCATATCAGGTAACCATTTTCTAACAGGTCGTAACAGCGGTGCGTTCATTCGACTAATAAGTGGTGTAATCGGGTTATAGCTGTTTGCAGGTGAAATCCAACTCAGAATCGCTTGAATAATGATACTGGCAGTAAACAACGTAATAAACAGTGAAAAAATATCTGCAAGCATAAAGCGTAGTAAAAGTGCCAAGCTGATTGGCATTGCTTGCAGTAGACTGATTAAAACTAATTTAACGAGGGTCAATGCGACAAGCAGCACAATGGTTGCGCTATCCCAACGTCCCATTGGCGGAATAAAGCGGCGCAAAAATTTTACTGGCGCTTGCGTTATTCGAATAATAAATTGCACAAGGGGATTGTGATATTCCCATTGCGCCCATTGCATGACGATTCTAAGTGCGACGATGCCAATATAGAGCCCAAATAAGACTTCTATGAGAAATACAAGGGGAGAACTAAAATAGCCATTAGGCATGGGCTTCACCTAGTTCAGTTGCTAATTCACGTGATCTTAAGGCTGCTGCGATCAATGCATTTTCAAACAAGCCACGGAGTCCACCATCTTCTAATTCATGAATTGCGCGTTCAGTTGTGCCTCCAGGCGAAGTAACACGCTGTCTTAAGGTTGCTGTTGACTCATCACTTTCGAGCGCCATTTTGGCTGCACCAAACGCTGTTTGTAAACATAGTAAACGTGCGGTTTCAGGAGCTAACCCCATCTCAGTTGCGGCAAACTCCATTGCTTCCATGACCAAGAAAAAATAGGCTGGACCACTACCTGATAATGCCGTGACAGCATCAAGTTGCACTTCATCTTTTACCCATAATGCTAATCCAACAGACCGCAAAATCGATTCGGCTAATTCATGTTGCGCTTTAGTGACATGTTCATTGGCAAAAAGTGCTGTTGCACCAGCTTGAACCAATGACGGTGTATTGGGCATGGTACGGACGATAGCCGCATTATCGTTATGTAACCAACGAGTAATGTCTTTGAGTCTAATGCCTGCAGCAATTGAAATTAAAAGACGATCTTGTGACCAGTCATTGGCTATTTCTTCTACCACAGACTGAAGTTGTTGCGGTTTGATTGCCAAGACAACAATATCGGCTCCGGCACAGGCCTTAATATTGTCATTGTATGTATGAATTCCAAATTGGTCGGACAGTGATTGAAGGCAATCAGGGTTAGTATCCGCGACACGAATGTTTTCAGATTGAAAACCATCCGCTAATAAGCCACCAATAAGACTACGCGCCATGTTGCCGCCGCCAATAAATGTAATATTACAGTCTTTCATTATTCAATCCGAATTTATTACAAGGCAAAAGCCTAGTTTACGTTACCTTGATTACGAGTTGTAGCTCTTTGCCCAAATAGTGCTGAACCAACTCTCACCATTGTACTGCCTTCTGCGATCGCTAAGGTCATATCATTAGACATGCCCATAGATAAGGTATCAACATTGGGATAAATGGTGTTGAGTTGTTCAAATAACAAGTGGGCTTTGTGGAAAGAGGCTTGTTGCAGTTCTACATTGTCAGTGTTTGCCGGAATAATCATTATTCCCCGTAAGCTCAAGTTTGGTAATTGTGATATTTCAGCTGCTAAAGGAATCAGCTCATTTGCCGCGATCCCTGATTTTGTTGCTTCGTTATCAATGTTGACTTGTATGCAAATATTGAGCGGTGCTAAATCATCAGGTCGTTGATTTGCAAGCCGTCGCGCAATTTTAAGGCGATCAACAGTATGTGCCCAATCAAAATTCTCGGCGATATCTTTGGTTTTATTGGATTGGATGGGGCCGATAAAATGCCATTCCAAATTTAAATCACTCAACTCTTTGATTTTAACTAGCGCTTCTTGCAGATAATTCTCACCAAATCGTCGTTGGCCGGCTTCAGCCAGCTCCCTTAGCTTCGAGGCTGGCCAAGTCTTGCTTACAGCCAATAAGCTGACGCTTTTATTGGGTCTATTAAACTGTTTCTCGGTAGTTTGGATGAGCTTTTCTATGTCTAAAAGTCGGTTTTTTAGTGTTAGCATGTTGCAAGCCTGTGATGAGCGCGCTACCTTTACGGTATTGCTTCCATGTGGAAGCGTCACACTACATTTACAAAAAATCATGGGGATGTGAATGGATATTACTGAATTACTCACCTTTAGTGCAAAAAATAAAGCATCTGATTTACATCTGTCGGCAGGCGAGCCGCCCATGATCCGGGTAGATGGTGATGTCAAAAAAATCAATTTACCAGCGATGGAACATAAAGAAGTTCATGCGATGGTGTATGACATTATGAACGATAAACAGCGTAAAGATTTTGAAGAATTTCTAGAAACAGATTTTTCATTTGAAATTCCAAATCTCGCTCGTTTTCGCGTTAATGCCTTTAACCAAAATCGTGGTGCGGCGGCAGTTTTTCGTACGATCCCATCGACAGTGCTTACTCTTGAAGAGCTGGGTGCTCCGGATATATTCAAGCAGATTGCTGACAATCCTCGCGGCATCGTATTGGTTACGGGGCCAACAGGTTCGGGTAAATCTACAACGTTAGCGGCGATGGTTGATTACCGTAATGAGAAAGACAACGAACATATCCTGACGATTGAGGATCCAATCGAGTTTGTTCATAAAAGTAAAAAATGTTTGGTCAATCAACGTGAAGTTCATCGCGATACATTAGGTTTTAGTGAAGCTCTTCGCTCAGCTTTACGTGAAGATCCAGACATTATTTTGGTTGGTGAGTTGCGTGACTTGGAAACCATCCGATTAGCTCTTACCGCAGCTGAAACGGGTCATTTAGTCTTTGGTACCTTGCATACCTCATCAGCGGCAAAAACAATTGATCGTATCATTGACGTGTTCCCTGCAGCGGAAAAAGACATGGTGCGATCTATGTTGTCTGAATCATTGCGCGCAGTTATTTCACAAACCTTAATGAAAAAAGTAGGTGGGGGTCGTATTGCTGCCCATGAAATTATGATTGGAACGCCCGCTATTCGAAATTTAATTCGTGAAGATAAAGTGCCACAAATGTATTCTGCCATTCAAACAGGTGGCGCGGTTGGAATGCAGACTCTGGACCAAAATTTACAGGATCTAATTCGTCGCGGCCAAGTGACTAAGAGTGAAGCTTTACCGCGAGCAGTTAATAAAGACATGTTCCGCTAGGAGTAAAAAATGGATATCGTAACAATTTTAAAAGCGGTAGTTAAACACGATGCATCCGATTTATTTATTACGGCAGGTCGTCCACCTTCATTGAAGGTAAATGGCAAATTAGCAACATTATCGCAAACGCCTTTGACTGATAATGAAGCGCGGGACTTAGTCATTAGCACGATGAATGACGAGCAAAAAAAGACGTTTGAACGTGACAAAGAATGTAATTACGCGATAGCAACCTCAGGCGCAGGTCGTTTTCGTGTAAGTGCACTCTATCAGCGTAATAAAGTTGCGATGGTATTGCGTCGAATTAAGGACGAAATTCCTACCATTGAAAGTTTGCATATGCCCGAAATTATTAAAGAGCTTTCGATGACAAAACGTGGATTAGTCATTTTTGTTGGTGCCACAGGTTCTGGTAAATCGACCACGTTGGCGGCAATGATTGGGTATCGCAATCAAAACAGTACCGGCCATATTTTAACGATTGAAGATCCTATTGAGTTCGATCATAAGCATGGCGGCTGTGTTGTAACCCAACGTGAGGTGGGTATCGATACTGAATCGTATGATGTTGCACTTAAAAACTCGCTACGCCAGGCACCAGATGTCATTATGATTGGTGAGATTCGCGCTCGTGAAACAATGGATTATGGGATTGCTTTTGCTGAAACAGGTCATCTATGTCTATCAACATTGCATGCAAATAATGCGAACCAGGCAATGGATAGAATAGTTAACTTCTTCCCAGAAGAACGTCATAAACAGTTATTTTTAGATCTTTCTCTCAATTTAAAAGCTGTTGTTGCCCAGCGCTTAATTCCAAGAAAAGATGGTACAGGTCGTGCTGTTGCTGTTGAAGTGTTATTGAATACGCCATTGATTGCAGATTTGATTGAGAAAGGTAAGGTTGCTGAACTTAAAGATGTTATGAAACGTTCTCGTGAATTAGGTATGCAGACATTTGATCAAGCTGTTTATGACCTATATAAAGCGGGCGAAATAACCTATGAAGAAGCACTTAAGAATTCTGATTCTGCCAATGAAGTTCGCTTGATGATAAAACTTGGTGCTGAGCGAGGCGAAATTCCAGATGATTCTGGTATTGAAGGCTTATCAATCCAAGCGGATGATAATGGTGTGATTGGCAGAATGTAAATTACTCTTTGAGGTATTCTTTAAAGAGCATAATAATGCTTTTGTTTTAATATGTTAGACGTGAAATGTAAATAGTATTATGATAGTGTTTAATTAACTGTCAGTTACTCACGTTACGAAGAGCTTGCCAGTAAAGACAATTACCATGTGGTAATTGAAAGTTTAATTAGATATTTAGGGAATAAATAATGAAAACATCAGTTAGATTATCAGCTGCAGTGTTAACTGTGGGTCTTTTGGCAGGTTGTGCTGGTCCAAATCAACGTGTGGACAATGAGAACTTATTTTGTGCCATTGCCGGTGGTTTAGCTGGTGGTGTTGTAACTGGTGCTGTTATGGACGGTAGTTCTGCTACAGTTGGTGGCGCTGCTGTTGGAGCATTAGCAGGATTATTACTTTGTCCTCATGATGAAGCTGTTGCCGCCCCTGTTGAAACGGTTGCGGTATGTCCAGAAGAAGTGCCACCAGGTGCATTAACAGATGCAAATGGCTGTGCTTTTGATTCTGATGGTGACGGTGTTGTAGATGGTGTCGATATGTGCCGTAACACACCTGAAGGTGTTGAAGTTGACCGTGTTGGTTGTCCATTAGACAGTGATAGAGATGCAGTGCCAGATTATTTAGACCTTTGTCCTGCGACGCCATTAGGTACTATTGTTGATACAGATGGTTGTCCG
>JBFIJJ010000105.1:0-9070 GCA_041600795.1 Methylophagaceae bacterium
GATGCTAAAACATTAGGTAAAGTTGGCATTAACGAGTTACTACGTGATATCTAATCATTCATGATTATTTACGGTATCAAAAACTGCGATACAGTCAAAAAAGCATGCCGTTGGCTGAATGACAACGGCATTGCTTTTGATTTTCATGATTTTCGTGTCGATGGTTTAGATGAAAGTATGCTCAATTCCTGGTTACAAACCGTCACATGGCAAGATCTACTCAACCGTAAAAGTACAACATGGCGGCAAGTCGATCCCGCACAACGTGATGCACTTGATGCTGACAGTGCCATTCAACTAATGCTAACGTCACCAACCATAATCAAACGACCTGTGCTTGTAAAAGGTGATATGATTATTATCGGTTTTAGTGAACAGAACTACATGACGTTATTAAAATGACAATAAACCTGATTCGCTTGCTTGTATTTTGTTTTGTCTTATCTAGTCCGTGCCGGTCATATGCGGAAGAGAATTGGTATAACTATGACCACCTTTATGTTCAAGGTGGTACCTATACTCATTACACCTCAACTCCAGATCATAAGGGTTCTAATATTTTTACCAGTATCGAAGCGGTCAAAGATAATGATTGGTTGTATGGATTGGCCTTGTTTGATAACTCGTTTGGGCAATTCTCACAATATCTCTATGTAGGTAAACATTGGAATTATCAAGGCGCATTTGATGGGTTTCACACTAAATTGACTGCCGGTCTGATTCATGGTTACAGCGGAAAATTCAAAGATAAACTTGCTTTGAATGAGTTAGGAGTAGCACCAGTAATTATTCCAGGTATTGGTTATAAAAAAGGCCGTTATGGTGCTGATGTAATCATGTTGGGATTTGCCGGTTTACTGTTTACCGTCGGTATGGATTTATAAATAACAAGAAGAAAAATTCTAAACATGTCCGATACACTTGATTTAACTATCGACTTAATTAAGCGAGCAAGCATTACACCGGAAGATCACGGTTGTCAGCAACTGTTAGCCGAAAGGTTATCAGCAATTGGCTTTACTATTGAACACCTTCGTTTTGGCGACACCGATAACATATGGGCAAGAAAAGGCAGCGACGGTCCTGTTTTAGCCTTTGCCGGTCATACGGATGTTGTGCCAACAGGTCCCGTAGAAAATTGGTCTTCAGATCCATTTGAACCAGAAATTCGTGATGGTCTGCTTTATGGTCGTGGTGCTGCTGATATGAAAGGCAGCATTGCAGCGTTTGTAACCGCTTGTGAACGTTTTATCGCTGATAACCCGATACACACTGGAAGCATTGCTTTTTTAATCACCAGTGATGAGGAAGGGCCTGCTACCGGTGGTACTGTCAAAGTAATAGAAACATTAGAAGCGCGAGGCGAGAAAATTGACTGGTGTGTTGTTGGTGAACCGACCAGTACCGACAAAGTTGGTGATGTCGTTAAAAATGGCAGACGTGGTTCTTTAAACGGCAGACTTACGATCAAAGGTAAACAAGGTCATATTGCTTACCCCCATCTAGCTAAGAATCCAATTCATCTAACAGTACCGGCATTAACAGAACTGTGTGCGATTGAATGGGATCAGGGTAATGATGATTTCCCACCAACCAGTTTTCAAATTTCTAATCTGAACTCTGGTACTGGTGCAACAAATGTGATCCCCGGCAAAACAGACGTCGTATTTAACTTTAGATATTCAACTGAAGTCACCCACGAGCAATTACAAACTGGTGTCACCGCTATTTTAGATAAACATGGCCTAAACTATGACCTGTCATGGGAATTATCAGGTAAACCATTTCGTACAGCCAGCGGTGCCTTAGTTGATGCGGTAAGAGCAGCCATTTATAACGTAACAGGCTATCATACCGAGCTCTCAACCTCTGGTGGCACATCCGATGGGCGATTTATTGCACCAACAGGTGCCCAAGTAATTGAATTAGGCCCCTTGAATGCGACGATTCACCAAGTGGATGAATGTGTATCAATTGCCGATCTGGATACTTTATCTGTAATATATCAAGCCTTATTGTCTGAATTATTATGCTAATAAAGCGGGTTCCGTGACTAACCTCAAACAACAACGTCAATGGCTCTACTTATTAACAGCATTCATGCTGTTAATGCAGTCGTTTGCGTTTTGGCACGATGCATCCCACCCTTTTCATATTGCTAATGAGCAATGTGCACAATTTCACGCTGTAAGTCATACACCTAGTTTCGACTTACCTTCTTCCAATTTACCACTTTATTTTCAACAGCTAATTGCAATTGAACCAACGATCCACGTTGCGTTGATATCAGAATTGGCTGTCGAAAATTATCATATCCGCGCACCACCACTTTCTTCATAGCAGTTAATTACTTTTTTTATGTAACAGAACAGACCCTCTAACGGATATGTGTTCTGTATCTAATGCTATGAGGAAACACAATGAAACCATTAAAATTAGTTCTGCTAATTACGGCAGCACTTACTCCTATGTCACCTGTTTTTGCTGATGATCTCAATGATTTAAAAGCTGAAATTGCCCAAATGCGTGCTGATTACGAACAACGTATTCAGCAATTAGAACAACGCTTAGCTGCCAACGACTTATCTACAACAAAACTTAATGACGAAATAAAGGATGTGCCGCCAGCCCCTATTGCCAATAACTTAACATCTAAAAATAGCTTTAACCCAGCTATCAGTATGGTATTGAATGGCAACTTTAACCAATATCAAAATAATCCGGAAGATTATGCTTTGGACGGCTTTTCTGTTCAAGGTGAAGGCGATCTTGGAAAACAAGGTTTTTCACTCGGGGAAAGTGAATTAACTCTTAGCGCAAATATTGACCAAGCCTTATATGGCCAAACGACCATAGCTCTACATGAGCACGAAGGCGAAACTGAAATCGAAATTGAAGAAGCCTTTATTGAGTCACTGGGCCTAGCAAATGGACTGACAGCGCGTGCAGGTCGCTTCTTTTCACCGATCGGTTACTTAAATCAACGTCATATACATGCATGGAACTTTGCTGATGCACCACTTATTTACCGTGGCTTATTTGGTAATCAACTATCAACCGATGGCTTGAAACTCTCTTATGTACTTCCTACTGATCAACTATTTGAAGTGGGTGCTAGCGTAGGAGCGGGTGATAGTTATCCAGGCGGTGGCGAACATAGCGGAATCGGTGATTGGTTAATCTATGCTAAAACAGGTGGTGACATTGGTATTGAAAGTAGCTGGCAAGCCAGCATATCGCATTGGCAATCAAGCCCAGAAGATCGCGCATACAGCGGTGGCCACAGTCATGATGCTGCGTCAGCCAGTTCAGCAGTATTTAATGGTGACACCAATATTACCAATTTATCACTTGTCTATAAATGGGCAAAAAATGGTAACTTTCGCCAACAAAACTTCAGTCTTATTGGTGAATACTTTTTGCTGAATGACGATGGTGTAATCACCCATAGTGATGAATTTGCACGTTATGATGGCAAACAATACGGTGGTTATGTAGAAGGCGTCTATCAATTTAATCCTCAGTGGCGATCGGGCGTGAGATATGACTGGGTAGCTAGTAATCACAAAGCATCAGATAACGAATTATTAGCCGATGCAGGACTTGATGGCAACTATAGTAATCCACAACGTAGCAGCGTAATGGTTGAATACTTACCGAGCGAATTCAGTCGTATTCGCGCTCAAGTTAATTATGACCAATCATACAGTGACGATGATTTGCAATTACTGTTGCAGTACACCGTTAGTCTCGGCGCTCATGGCGCTCATAGCTATTAAGGAGAATGATGATGAAAAAATTAATCGCATTATTAGCATTTTTATTCGCTCAGACAGCATTAGCAGACATCAATATTTTCTCCTGTGAACCTGAGTGGGCATCATTGAGTCAGGAACTAGGTGGTGACAAAGTATCTGTATTTTCAGCAACCACTGGTCTGCAAGATCCACATTTTATACAAGCTCGTCCTAGCCTTATCGCTAAAGCAAGAAATTCGGATTTATTAGTGTGTACTGGCGCAGAACTTGAGATCGGTTGGTTGCCATTATTACAACGTAAATCTGGTAATTCAGCTATTTATGATGGTGCACTAGGTCATTTTATGGCAGCAGACTATGTGTCCTTAGCCAATATTCCGACTTCATTGGATCGAAGCCATGGTGACGTTCATGTTGCAGGTAATCCACATATTCAGACCAGCCCATTGAATATTAAAATCGTTGCTAAGGCATTAAACCAACGCCTTCAACAGATAGATCCTACCAATGCTGAGTATTATCAACAGCGTTGGCAACAGTTTGATACGCGTTGGCAAGCTGCAATTGAGAACTGGCAACAACAAGCAACATCATTAAAAGGCATGCCTATCGTCGTTCAACATGATAGTTGGGTCTATTTAACTGATTGGTTACAACTTAAAACGGTTGCTGTACTCGAAGCCAAACCGGGTGTCCCACCCACTATTGGTGATCTGAATAAGGTACTAAACACATTACAACAGACACCTGCTATGGCTGTAATTAGTGCAGGTTATCAATCAACTAAAGCCTCAGATTGGTTGGTCAGTAAAACAGATATTCACAGATTAGTTTTACCATTCACGGTTGGTGGAACTAAACAAAGTAAGGATCTGTTTTCACTATTTGATCACACTATCCAAATGCTCAAATCGGTACAACCATGATATTGTCAGAATTAAATGCTTCATTAGTCATACCCGCCTTATTGGCGGGTATGTTAGTTTTATCACTTTTAGTGCCTTTAGGTCAGGAGGTATTAAAACGCGAAATCATTTTTATTGATCTTGCTATCGCCCAGATCGCGGCTTTAGGTGTCATTACTGCAACTGTTTTGAGCGGTGAATTAGTTTCTTGGCAAGTACAATTTTTTGCAGGTATGGCAGCCATTTCAGGTGCTGGATTTATTCATTGGTTAGAACATAAACAAGTCAAAAGCCTAGAAGCCATTATCGGCTTATTGTTTGTACTTGCAGCAACGGCAGGATTATTACTGGTAGATCTTGCACCGGATAGCGAAGGCTTGTTACATGACTTGCTTGTCGGCCAGATTCTATGGGTTAGCGATCAACAATTGGCATGGACGGCACTATTATATTTGCCCTTGTTGTTAATCTGGTTTGTATTGTCAGCGCAACGCAGTTCGATATTTTTCTATCTGATCTTTTCTCTGGCCGTTACTGCCGCGGTTCAATTAGTTGGACTCTATCTAGTCTTTACCAGTTTAATTGTGCCTGCCTGGGCTAGCCAATCAATTAAGTCTTCCCGAAAACGTCTAATAACAGCCTATTGTATTGGCTTAATCGGTTATGGCTTGGGGTTACAGGTATCATTACTAGTTGATTTACCGACAGGTGCCATTACAGTATGGACGTTAATGCTCAGTGGATTGTTAATTTATCACTTAACAGGTCGACACTTTATGGCAAAATGGCTTAGCTAATTTTTTTAAAAAGGATTGTAGCTTTGGATAATACAAGTGCAATAACAACCTGCCGATTGGTTTATATCTTATTTCTGGTCAATATCTTAGTACCATTTTTAGGACTTATCGGTGTCGTGATGGCCTATGTTAATAACGA
Organism: Methylophagaceae bacterium; assembly: GCA_041600795.1. Taxonomy (GTDB): domain Bacteria; phylum Pseudomonadota; class Gammaproteobacteria; order Nitrosococcales; family Methylophagaceae. Next base: position 5,600 of record JBFIJJ010000105.1, read on the forward strand.
TGATGCCCCAGAATGGGTGCAAAGCCATTATCAATTCCAAATTCGTACTTTTTGGATAGGACTTGTATATGTTGTCATTGGCTGGCTATTAGCCGTATTGATCATTGGCTATTTTGTCTTATTTTTTACCGCGATCTGGGTGATAATTCGCTGTGTTAAAGGCATGAAATACCTAGATAATCAGCAAGCTCATCCAAACCCAACTGCTTGGATGTTTAGCTAAAAAGTCCGCTTAATCTTGATCACGATAAATAGCCAACGGACCATTCGCCTGTTGCGTTGGCATGATTTCCATGGTGGTGATATTGACGTGTTCTGGGGTATTAACTAACCACCAAACAGTATCAGCAATATCGTGTGCAGTTAGCGCTTTAGTATCCTTATAGACACTTTGCGCTCGTTGCTCATTTTCTTTGAAACGCACCATAGAGAATTCTGTTTCAGCATTACCTGGCTCAATATTACTAACTCGAATACCAGAGCCTAATAGATCAGCTCGAATAGCCAGTGAAAACTGTCTGACGAAGGCTTTAGTTCCACAATAGACATTACCTCCAGGATATGGCCAATTACCCGCGACAGAGCCAATATTGATGATATAACCACTGTGTTTTTGTTTCATCATCGGTAACACTGTACGTGTGCAATACATCAATCCTTTGATATTGGTATCAACCATAGCTTCCCAATCATCAAGATTAGTTTGATCAGCCGGTTCCAAGCCAAGCGCAAGACCAGCGTTATTTATTAATACATCAACCTCAGCAAACTGAGTTGGCAACATTGTAATAGCCTGCTCAACAGCTTTTCTATCGCTAATATCAAAGCAGCAGGTGTGCACTTTTTCAGGCCCACCTAACTCAGTTTGTAGCTTATCTAAACGTTGTTGACGACGCCCCGTTAGAATTAACTGCCAGCCATTTTTTGCAAAAAGTCTTGCAATAGCTTCACCAAAACCAGATGTAGCACCAGTAATTAGAATCGTTTTCATTGAATCATCTTTTATTATTATCGTTGTGCCAGAATTTCCAAAGCGGCGATACGATAGGCTTCAGCAAGTGTAGGAAAGTTAAACGTACTCTCAATAAAGATATCAACATCAGCATCACATAACATCGCCATATGACCGACATGCACGACTTCTGTCGCGCCTTCCCCCACTACGGTGACACCCAGAATTTTCTTACCGTCTTTATCTGCAATAATCTTCAGCATACCTTCTGTGTTACCAGAAATAAGGCCACGCGCCACTTCAGAAAAACGTGCCCGGCCGACAGTAATTTCACCATATTGTTGGCTTGCTTGATCTTCAGTTAAGCCAACTGAAGATAATTCCGGAATCGAATAGATGCCTGCTGGAATCAGCTGGCTTAATTTTCCGGTTTTAATATTAAGTGCGTTACAACTGGCTCGCCGACCTTGTTCCATTGAAGCTGATGCCAATGATGGCGGTCCAATCACATCCCCTGCCGCATAAATATTGGGTACTTTAGTTCTCAGTTGCTCGTCAACTGGCATCACCCCACGGTCATTTAATGCCAAACCTACCTTATCTAAATCTAGATTATCGATATTGGCAACACGACCTGCAGCACATAATAGTTTTTGACTCGTTATTACCTTGCCACTTTTACACTCGGTGATAACATGACTGACACCATCCCAATAGACATTCTCAACCTCTTCGCTACCTAACCAGGTGCCACCCATTGCTTCAAATGCTTTGACAAAGGTATCGGTCATATCTTTATCAAGAAAACCTAAGGGACTTGGATAACGATCTATCATTGTCACCTTGACCCCTAAAGCCTGAAATATCGAGGCGTATTCGCTGGCAATTACACCTCCACCTAATACAGTCAAACTTGAGGGTAAATAGAGCATCGACAAAATCGAATCACTATCAAAGATATGTTCATGATCAATTGGAATATTATCTGGTTTACGCGGATACGAGCCTGTCGCGATAATAATATTATTAACCCGAAGTGTATTTACTTTTCCGCCCACCATAGTGATGGCCAAAGTATGATTATCTACAAAGCTAGCGCGACCATGTATACGCTCAACTTTATTTCGATCAATTTGCTGACGCATATAACTATCATGTGACTTAAGCACTTCGTCCAAACGGTCAATCAACGTCACCATTTCAGTGTCTTCATCAAGCTTAAAATTGGCTAAGGCAGCATTTTGTCGCATGTGGTTTACCCGAAGCGCATTTTCTCTCAATGTTTTTGAGGGAATCGTACCTCGATGTACACAGGCACCACCAAACAAACTATCGCGTTCAATGATGGCAACATGTTGTCCTGCTTTTGCTGCTTGTATTGCTGCTTTTTGCCCTGCAGGCCCGCTGCCAATAACAACAACATCATAATCAAACACATCAACGGTCATGACGAAAGTCCTTCTAAACGTTGTTTAATGTCGTCAACATTATTGAGTAGTGATTCAACTTCATCTTGATATAAATTCAGGGTCGTGAGTGCCGGTAAGGCAAATAAACTGTCTTTATCATTGCTGTCAGATTCAAGCATATAATCAGAAAAAGCTGCACTTGTACTGACAACAGCAGCCACTTTAGCAGCTGTAGTGGTCGCATCATCACCGCTATTCGATCGTAGTGCATCTATTACGAGTTGTGGCATTTTCCATTTAGTAACAACATTTTCAGTGATCTGCTGACAATATGTTTGTTCTAGCTGATGGACGTGCTCTACAGAAAGTTCAATTTGCTGTTGTTTTGCTAAATCTAATATCAATTGCAAAATAGCTGGGCGACCTATTGAGTGCAATAGTCCTGCTAAAAATGCAACTTCAACATTACTTCGGCAATGACGGGCAATTTCTTTAGACCATAATGACGTTGCTAGTGCATGTCGCCAGACACTAGCAACATACGTTTCATAACCTGGTGTGTGGAAGAGTTTGGCACCAATAGCAGCAGTCAGAGCAATTTCACTGATAACGCGCATACCGAGGCGGGCAATGGCTTGCTGTAGTGATACTAAATTAGACATTGGCGTGTAAGCTGCTGAATTAGCAATTCGCATTACGTGACCAGCTAAGGATTGATCACTTTGAATAAGTTTGGCCATTTCACTGGCATCAGAGTCAGGATTTTGAGCTAATAAAAGTGCCTTATTTGCAACCTCGGGTAGCATTGGAACATCAATATCGCCAGCATCTATTTGCTGTTGTAACATTTGCTCAAGCTGTTGCAGTTCTAGTGGCAGCGTCGCCTCTTCTAAACTCATAACGTTTCCTAACTATCTATATAACACCGCACTACAGTGTGAAGTGCACAACTTTTGAGGTCAAGCAAATACCTTACTTATAATAAGATATTAAGCTTATGCACCTTCAGAAAAAACGATGGTACGTCGTCCTGAAATAATAATACGATGCTCGATATGCGCTTTGACTGCTCGGGCGAGCACTAGGCGTTCGATATCTTTCCCAATCATA
>JBFIJJ010000106.1:0-8981 GCA_041600795.1 Methylophagaceae bacterium
GTAAGGTGTATCTTTACTGTTAAATGTAATGGTTTTTACAACAGACATGTCAGTGATTTTGTAGTTCACCATCATTTTGTCATCATCTGACTTGATTAACTCTTCAGTGATCGTTGGGTTGCCTTCAGAGGCAAGGGTTAATACGCGAGTGTTGTCATCTTTTAATTCAACAGATGCAACAGCTGGGTGCCATTTATCTAGTCCGCCGAAATCTTTAACCATCGCCCAGACTTTTTCGGGTGCAGCATTGATCGTAATTTTTTCTTCTACTTGTTGGCGTGTTGGGCCATGTGCAAATGCAAGCATTGGTAGTGCAAGCAATGCTGCAGTAGTGAACTTTAAAAAGTTTTTCATTATTTCTCTCCGTTATTGATTAGTTCGATGGTAACCGTACCATAGTGAATCTGAATGAAAACTGAACAGTTTCAGCGCTACGGAAGCCCATCACCATAAAACTGGTGTGCACACTCTAGCTTATCAAACAGATATTTTCCACAAGCAGATTTGACTTACTAGTGCATATTATTGAAAATTAACGCCCTTTATACTTAATTTATGTGATTGGAGACGATAGTGCCACTGGTTAAAATCAGAGATTTGCATTTTTATCGTGGTAACAGAGCGATTTTTGACGGCGTAAATATTGATATACATCGAGGAAAAATCACTGCAATCATGGGCCCTAGTGGTACCGGTAAGACCACTCTGTTACGTTTGATTGGCGGTCAGTTACGGCCTGACAAGGGAACCATCGAAGTTGATGGTCAAAATGTTCACAAATTATCCCACAGTGAACTGTATGAATTGCGCAAACGTATGGGAATGTTGTTTCAAAGTGGCGCATTATTAACGGATATCAATGTTTTTGATAATGTCGCATTTCCTATTCGTGAACATACTAAATTACCAGAAAGTATGGTGCGAGATTTAGTGTTGATGAAACTACAGTCTGTTGGTTTACGCTGTGCACGAAATTTAATGCCGAGCGAGTTATCTGGTGGTATGGCCAGACGTGTTGCTTTAGCACGAGCTGTGACCTTAGATCCAATGATGATTATGTATGACGAACCCTTCACTGGCCAAGATCCTATTTCTATGGGCACGTTGGTTAATTTGATCCACAGAATGAATGATGCCATGGGGTTAACCAGTGTAATCGTATCCCATGATGTAGCAGAAACCGTTGAAATTGCTGACTATATTTACCTTTTATCGGGAGGGAAAGTTATTGAGCATGGCTCTCCAGTTCAACTCAAGCGTTCTTCATCGCAATGGGTTCAGCAATTTATACAAGGCTTACCTGATGGGCCTGTACCGTTTCATTACCCAGGCGTTGATTTTTCAGACGATTTATTGAATGTTGAGGTTTCTGCATGATAGATACAATTCGTAGCCTAGGTCGATGGGGTTTAGGTGTGTTTGAAAGATTGGGTAGAGGACATTTATTGTTGCTACAAATCTTGCGAGGCGTGCCAGAGCTTTTTTTACGATTTTCACTAGTAATTCATCAGCTTTCCTCTGTTGGTGTCCATTCTGTATTGATTATCCTGATCTCAGGATTATTTGTCGGTATGGTACTTGGACTTCAAGGGTATAATACGCTGGTTGATTTTGGAGCCGAGGAATCACTAGGCGTTTTAGTTGCGTTGTCATTAGTACGTGAACTAGGTCCGGTTGTGAGTGCATTGTTATTTGCTGGCCGCGCTGGTTCTGCATTAACTGCTGAAATAGGCTTAATGAAGAGTACCGAACAATTATCTGGCATGGAAATGATGGCTGTTGATCCTGTCAGACGTGTTCTTGCACCACGCTTTCTAGCAGGTTTTATTTCGATGCCGCTATTAGCCGCAATATTTAGTGCGGTCGGCGTCTTTGGTGGTTTTTTAGTCGGCCATGGCCTTTTGGGGGTTGACGACGGAGCGTTTTGGTCACAAATGCAAGCTAAGACCGATTGGTACGAAGATGTGCTGAATGGCGTCTTAAAAAGTATTGTATTTGGTTTTGTTGTGACTTGGATTGCCTTATTTGAAGGATATGATGCAACCCCAACATCAGAAGGGGTTGGTCGAGCAACGACACGCACAGTGGTGCATTCGGCGTTTGCTATTTTAGGATTGGATTTTGTGCTGACAGCGCTGATGTTTGGAGATGTTTAAAATGATACAAAATAAAAGTACCGAGATTACAGTCGGGATGTTTGTTGCAGCAGGATTGGTAGCTCTTTTTGTATTGGCGATGAAAGTCAGTAACTTTACTGATTTTACTGATGAGACCGGTTATCAAGTTGTGGCCGAATTTGAAAATATCGGTGGTTTAAAAGTGCGTTCACCTGTCACAATGGCTGGTGTTAGAGTGGGTCGTGTTGCGGCAATCGACTTGAGTCCAAAAACGTATAATGCACATGTCACACTTAATTTGTACGGTAGCTTTGATAACATTCCAACTGATACTGCCGCCAGTATTTATACTGCGGGATTGCTGGGTGAACAGTACATTGGCTTAGAAGCTGGTGCGGAAGAAGAATTTTTGAAAGATGGCGATGTCATAGAGTTAACACAACCAGCATTAGTGTTAGAACAAGTAATTGGACAATTTTTGTTTAGTAAAGCAGAAGGTGAGTAAATAATGGCAATCAAATCTTATTTGATGAAAATATCGATACTATTTTCGATAGTGTTGTCACTATCTTTTATACCTGTTTTGACGGTAAAAGCAGATGAAGCTATGCCTGCACCGCAAGCAATTGTTAAAGATGCATCAGATCGCATGTTGAAAGCGATTAAAGACAATAAAGCTAAATTGGATGAAAATCCAGATGAGATATATGGTTTAGTTGAAGAAATTTTAATGCCAAATTTTGATTTCGATAAAATGTCGAAATTAGCCTTAGGCAAAAACTGGCGCGGAGCATCTGAATCTCAGCAGCAACGATTCACCGAACAGTTTCGTTTATTATTGATCCGCACCTATTCAACCGCAATGTTGGAATATACCGATCAGGAGATTCGTTTTCTTCCTTTCCGTGATGACTTAGCAACCAAAAAAGTTAAAGTTGATATGGAAATTATCCAAGTGGGTGGACCATCAATTCCAATGACCTTATCTATGTATCAAAACGATGCCGATGAATGGAAGGTTTATGATATTAAAATTGATGGTATTAGTTTGGTCACAAATTATCGATCAACATTCACAACTCAAATTCGCAATGAAGGAATGGATAAACTGATTGATAGCCTTGCTGATCGCAACGAAAAAGTGAAGGTATGACAGCGTTATATTCGTTATCAACAGATAATAATGGTGTAATCAATGTCAGTGGCGAATTGACATTTAATACTGCCAGTCAAATATTGACTGCGGCACCAAGCTTATTTGAGAAACAGAGCAATTTAGAAATTGATCTTGCGAACGTCACTCGCAGTGACAGTGCTGGTTTGGCTTTACTGATTGATTGGATGCGCTATGCACAAAAAGGCAATAAAGAAATTGTTTTTCATCACATGCCTAAACAGTTATTAGCTATTGCAAATGCAAGTGGCTTAGATGAATTATTGCCGGTTAATTAGGATTAAAGATGCACGCTCTAGATATAAAAAAAATGATCGAAGCTGGCTTGCCTGACGCCAAAGTAGAAGTACTTGGTGATGATGGACAACATTTTGATGCAATAGTTGAAAGTCCCTCATTTGCAGGGAAATCATTGCTTGCCCAACACAAAATGGTTTATGCGACATTGGGTAATAGTTTCGAAAGCGCATTGCATGCGCTATCGTTAAAAACTTCCGCGCCTCGTTAATACAACGATACAAATTTGAGACAGCATGGATAAATTATTGATTACTGGCGGTGTTTCTCTGCAAGGTGAAATCCGAATTTCTGGCGCTAAAAATGCTGCGTTACCAATCTTGATGGGAGCATTGATGGCTGACTCTCCAGTGCGAGTCGGTAATGTTCCACACCTGCATGATATAACGACAACACTTGAGCTATTAGGGCGTATGGGGGTATCACTCACCGTAGACGAACGTTCTGGCGTGGTCATTGACCCAAGTACACTTACAGAAACTGAAGCGCCATACGATCTTGTTAAAACGATGCGTGCTTCTATTCTTGTATTAGGACCGTTATTGGCTAAATTTGGTAAGGCCGATGTGTCACTTCCAGGTGGTTGTGCGATTGGTTCTCGTCCTGTCGACTTGCACTTACGTGGCCTTGAACAGATGGGCGCCAAGATTAAAGTCGAAAATGGTTATATCCGCGCTACTAGTGGTGATGGTTTAAAAGGTGCACATATCTTATTTGATCAAGTGACGGTAACGGGTACTGAAAATCTAATGATGGCTGCAACCTTGGCCAAAGGTAAAACAATCATTGAAAACGCCGCCCGTGAACCTGAGGTTGTTGACTTAGCTAATTATCTCAACACAATGGGCGCGAAGATTAGTGGTATTGGTACTGCAACGCTTGAAATAGAAGGCGTTGAAACCTTACACGGCACTGAATATAAGATATTGCCTGATCGTATTGAAACGGGAACCTATTTGGTCGCTGCGGCGATTACTAGTGGTAAAGTCAAATTAAAAGATACGGATGCTAATCAATTAGAAGCAGTGTTATTGAAGCTTGAAGAAGCGGGTGCCGACATTGAAATTGGTGACGATTGGATATCGTTAGATATGCATGGTAAGCGTCCAAAAGCTGTTAGTCTTCGCACTGCACCATTTCCTGCTTTTCCAACTGATATGCAGGCGCAATTCACAGCATTAAATAGTGTCGCTGAAGGTCAGGCAACGATTGTCGAAACCGTGTTCGAAAACCGTTTTATGCATGTACAAGAAATGCAACGCATGGGTGCTGACCTTAAAATTGAAGGCAATACCGTTATTTGTAAGGGCCAAGAAAAATTAACCGCCGCACCTGTTATGGCAACCGATTTGCGTGCATCGGCTTCCTTAGTATTAGCCGCATTGGTAGCTGACGGTACAACAACAGTCGAGCGTATTTATCATATCGATCGTGGTTACGAATGTATCGAAGAAAAACTGCAGCAATTGGGAGCGAAAATACGTCGTGTTCCTAGTCCGGCACGAGGTTAGATTTATGGATAATATGTTAACTTTGGCTTTGTCAAAAGGGCGTATTTTTAAAGAAACGCTGCCGTTATTAAAAGCGGCTGGTATTGAACCTTTAGATGATCCTGAAACAAGTCGGAAATTGATTTTGGACACAAATCACGCTGATGTGAAACTGATTATTGTGCGTGCATCTGATGTTCCGACCTATGTCGAATATGGCGGTGCAGATATTGGTGTGGCAGGAAAAGATGTGTTGTTGGAACATCCTCATGCTGAGTTATATGAGCCGGTTGATTTGAAAATTGCCTGTTGTAAACTAATGACAGCTGGTAAAGAAAATGAACAACAAAAAACAGGCCGTTTAAAAGTGGCAACCAAGTTTGTTGAGAGCACACGCCGTTTTTATGCAGAAAAAGGCCAGCAAGTCGATATCATTAAGTTATATGGTTCGATGGAATTAGCTCCTTTAGTTGGTTTAGCTGATCGTATTGTTGATGTGGTGGATACCGGCAATACGCTACGAGCAAACGGCTTGGTTCCAATGGAACATATTGCTGATATCAGCTCACGATTGGTTGTAAATAAGGCCTCAATGAAAATGAAGCATGCGCGAATTCAGACATTTATCGAACAAGTGCGTGAAGCAGTAAGAGTACAGAATAATGATTGATATTAAACAATTATCAACTGCAGACACTGATTTTTGGTCGCAGTTAGAAACCTTATTAGCATGGGAAGGCGTATCTGATGCACAGGTAACAGATACAGTTAAATCTATCTTGTCCGAAGTAAAAGCTAAAGGCGATGATGCTGTTTTAGATTACAGCCGACGCTTTGATCGCGTTCAAGCCCAAACGATGGCTGATCTTGAAATTCCATTATCACGAGCCCATAAAGCGCTAGAGTCGATCCCATTAGCGCAACGTCAAGCATTAGAAGCTGCTGCTGAACGCGTACGACTCTATCATGAACATCAAAAACAAGAATCATGGACGTATACTGAAGCTGACGGCACAATATTAGGCCAACAAATTACGGCTTTAGATCGAGCAGGCTTATATGTGCCTGGTGGTAAAGCTGCATATCCATCATCAGTATTGATGAATGCTATTCCGGCCAAGGTTGCAGGTGTTCAAGAACTTATTATGGTCGCGCCAACGCCTGATGGTGTGGTCAATGATTTAGTATTAGCCGCCGCAGCAATTTCTGGTGTTGATCGTATATTTGCCATTGGTGGGGCACAAGCAGTAGCTGCGTTAGCCTATGGTACGCAAACTATTCCGCAGGTAGATAAAATTGTTGGTCCAGGCAACATCTATGTTGCAACCGCTAAAGGCATGGTGTTCGGTACTGTTGGTATTGATATGATTGCTGGTCCATCAGAGATTTTAGTGATTTGTGATGGAAAAACGGATCCTGACTGGATTGCGATGGATTTATTCTCGCAAGCAGAACATGATGAAGATGCTCAATCTATCTTGATTTCACCTGATGCGAACTTTATAGAGCAAGTTCGAAATGCCATTATCAGATTGGCACCAACAATGGAAAGACAAGCCATTATTGAACGTTCGATTAACGATCGAGGTGCCCTTGTTTTAGTCAAAGATATGGATGAAGCGGTTGAAGTAGCTAATTTCATTGCTCCTGAGCATTTGGAATTATCGGTTGAAGATCCTATGACCATGGCCAAGAAAATTAAACATGCTGGAGCTATTTTCATGGGACGCTACACAGCTGAAGCACTAGGTGATTATTGCGCTGGTCCTAACCATGTCTTGCCAACATCAAGAACGGCTCGATTTAGTTCACCATTAGGTGTGTATGATTTCCAAAAACGCTCAAGCTTGATTCAAGTTTCGGAACAAGGTGCACAATCATTAGGTCAAATTGCGTCAGTATTAGCACGAGGTGAAAGTTTAACAGCACATGCTCGCTCAGCTGAATATCGTTTGAAGGACTAATAGAATGAGTCGCTTTTGGAGTCCATTGGTACATGAGCTTGCGCCGTATGTACCTGGTGAGCAGCCTAAAATGGCAAATTTGGTTAAACTTAATACCAATGAAAATCCATATGGCCCTTCTCCAAAAGTCCTAGATGCTATTCGTCTAGGAGCAAGTGATCGCTTACGTTTATACCCTGACCCTAATGCGACAGAATTACGACAAACCATTGCTAATTATTATGATGTTCAAGCAGATAATGTGTTTGTAGGTAATGGTTCAGATGAGGTGCTAGCGCATATTTTTAATGCGTTATTTCAGCATCAAGCACCATTGTTATTTCCAGATATTTCTTATAGTTTTTATCCGGTGTACGCTGGTCTATATCAAATTGACTATCAAACCATTGCTCTTGATCACGATTTTGAAATTAAAGTTGATGACTATAAACGTGAAAATGGCGGCATCATTTTCCCTAATCCAAATGCACCAACGGGAAAATTATTAGCGCTGGGCGAGATTGAACGTTTACTACAATTTAATACTGATTCTGTTGTTGTCATTGATGAAGCCTATATCGACTTTGGTGGGCAAACGGCGATATCGCTAGTCAATACATATCCAAATTTATTGGTTACTCAAACCTTATCTAAATCTCGCTCATTAGCTGGCTTACGAATTGGTTTTGCAGTAGGTCATAAGGAGCTTATTGAAGCTTTAATTAGAGTTAAAGATAGTTTTAATTCATACCCACTAGACAGTTTGGCAATTAGTGCAGGAGTTGAAGCCTTTAACGATCAAGACTATTTTGAACAAACATGCCAAAAAGTCATTGCTGATCGAACTTGGGTTGTGACAGAAATGCAAGCATTAGGATTTAATGTACTGCCGTCTTCAGCCAATTTTATTTTTGCAGCACATCCCGACTATGATGCAAGTGAATTAGCTGCTGGATTGCGTGAACAGGGTATTATCGTTCGTCACTTTAAACAAAACCGTATAGAACAGTTTTTACGTATAACCATCGGCACGCATTCAGAAAATCAGCAGCTTTTAGCCGTGCTAGATACGTTAATAGATTAGTTTGACTCTTTAGATAATAAGAATCTTAAGCGTTCGATCTCGTGCTCATATCGTTTGTTTAGTTGCTCAATTTCAAGCCCTAATCGTTTGATATTTTGGTCGTCATTGTTGATTTCTTGTTGAGCAGAAGCTAAACGTTTGTTCATATTGACACTGACAGGTTTGCCACTCAGTTCTTGTTCAGCAGCTTCTTGCTGCATGTTTTGTAGTTTGATTTTGCTTTCTTCAAGATGCTTAATTGCTTTATCAAGCTCCGTTTGACGATAACTAAGATCGGTATCTCTAGCATTGAGCAAGTCTTGCTCAGATTGAAAACTGGCTAAGAGCATTTGATCCTCGACGGCTTGCTGTCGACGTTGTTCTTGCTTTTGTTGTCGCTGCTGTTTAGCTTGTTCTGCTGCAAGACGCTCCGCTTCTTTTTGCTCGGCTAATAGGCGTTCTTTTTGAGCAATTTGCTCTGCGGTCAGGGCTGGATCAACATGTTTAATTAGCCGTAGTGATTTATCATTAAGGATGTCATAGCCTTTTTGTGCAGCATACGGTGGTAGGCTCTTACTCATAGTAATAATACCGTTTTCATCCATAAAACGATAAATTGTGCCTGCACTGAGTTGTTGACTGGCAACTAACAGGAGGAATAATAAAAAAGAATGTGTAATGGTTTTAGTATATTTCATGGCGAATATCATATATGGAGTTGAGTAAAAGGTGAACCTTGTAGATCAATTAGTCTTGTTTTTTGTGGCATTGATTTCAAATACGTTCTCGGCATTCAGTGGTGGCGGTGCTGGTTTGATTCAATTTCCAGTACTCATGTTTCTTGGATTACCATTTGGTATTGCATTAGCAACGCATAAGGTTGCTAGTGTTGCTTTA
>JBFIJJ010000107.1:0-8967 GCA_041600795.1 Methylophagaceae bacterium
ACGGCACCTTTACGTTTACCACCTTGGTTAACCGCAACAGCAGTGTCATTGGCCACTTTAAGGAATGGCACCACACCTTGTGAGTTACCGTTAGTGCCTTTGATGTGAGCACCCAAACCACGTACACGTGACCAGTCATTACCCAAACCACCGGCATATTTAGACAGTAGGGCGTTATCACGCATTGCACTATAAATACCACTTAAGTCATCAGGTACAGTTGTTAAGTAGCAAGATGATAATTGTGGACGTAATGTGCCAGCGTTAAACAGAGTAGGGGTACTACTCATAAAGTCGAATGATGACAATAAGTTGTAGAACTCAATCGCACGTGTTTCACGATCAATTTCATTGATAGCAAGACCCATAGATACACGCATAAAGAATGCTTGTGGCAATTCAAAACGGGTGCCGCCATGATGAATGAAGTAACGGTCATATAACGTTTGTAGGCCAAGATAGGTGAATTGGAAATCACCATCTGCTTTTAATGCTTTACCTAATTTATCTAAGTCGTATTGGCCTAATTCAGGTGCGATTAATTCATGATCAATCGCTAGTTGAATGTAGTGTTTGAAATAATCAGGATAGGTGTCTGTCATTTCTTTTTGTGATGCTTGGCGTGGTTGTTTGTAAACAAACGTTAAGGCTTCACGACGAATGCTATCAAGTAATAAACGCGCAGCAACTGTGCTGTAACCAGGATCTTTTTCGATAAAAGTACGCGCCGACATTACAAGCGCTTTTTCAACATCTGATGCTGAAACACCATCAAAGATATTACGTTGGGTATCACGTAAGATATGAGCACTGTTGACGGCAGCAACGTCTTCACAGGCTTCAGTAATAAGATAGCTTAAACGGTCAACATCTAAAGGTTGTTTAGTACCATCTGGCAGCGTTACGTTGATGGTTGTTTCGTTGACAGCAGTTGGATGTTGTTTTTCCTCTTCAGCACGTTTTTGAGATTGTGATTCACGGTATAAAACATAAGCACGAGCCGTTTTATATTCACCTTCACGCATCAGCGTTAATTCAACTTGGTCTTGAATATCTTCGATGTGAACCGTGCCACCATCATCAAGACGACGTGTTAAGTTTTCTGTGATTTGCTTGGTGATTTTGGCAACGATGTCGTGAATGCGACGACTATTTTGTGCTGACTCACCTTCAACAGCTAAAAATGCTTTTGTAATCGCTACAGCAATTTTGCTGCTATCAAAATCGGTTACTTGACCATTACGTCGAATAACTTGATATTGGCTGTTAGAGGAAGAATTTGGAGTGATTTTTGCTGCTGGTTCGGCTGCCATAATGGTATTTCCTGTGTGCTATGTGGAAAAGTTGAAACCACAAGTTGTAGTGGTTTCGAAAAACTTAAACCACAAGATAATGTGTTTTTAGAAATTAGACAAGTACAAAAAGTGGATGGTTTTGTGAGCAAGATGTGGATAACTTTTGGGTGATCAGTTGTGACGTTAGAACCTGTCTTGCTTTGATGAATTTTGAAAAAAAAACACGGTTAATAAATTATTTTTAATAAGACAACAAACAAGTCGAGTTTTCGGCTTTTTCTTACAATTTGTCCGTAAAAATTAATGTTTTAATTCCTTATAATTATAATGGTTATAGCGTTGAAATAGCAGCCCATTAAATGGGCTGCTAAGTTAGGTTTCTGAGGAGTTTAAGTTAATCGCGATGACTTACTTGGAAAACATCAACCAATTGCGTTAGTTTTTGTGCGGTATTTTTCACTGATATTGAACGATGTTGTAGTGTGCCAATCGAACCATTCATTTGCTCAGCAGAGATACCAACACGACGAGCAGTATCACCGTGACGTTGACTGTTTTGATCGAGTTGTTTGATCGTAGAGAACATTTGTTCAACCAAGTTATGTAGGTGAACATTTTCTGATGTTGCGTCTTCGGCCATTTTTAGACTTCGATCGACGTTTTCGACACCAGCTTCCATAAAGCTCACAGCATTTTGAGTTTCTTGCTGCATGCTTTCAATCATGTTTTGTATTTCACTGGCTGATGATGATGTTCTAGAGGCTAGTCCTCGAACTTCTTCTGCAACAACCGAGAAACCGCGACCATGTTCACCAGCACGAGCAGCTTCAATAGCAGCATTCAACGCAAGTAAATTGGTTTGGTTGGTTATCTCGCTGATAACACTAATGATCTTACCTACTTCTAGGGTCCGATTATTAAGCGATTGAACTTTTTGGGCTGAGGTTTCAACAATATCACGTATGTCTTGCGTACCTGAACGCACGGACTCGAATTGTTGTTTGGCTTGAGCAACAACTTCTTCCATAGCTTGTTTCATTGCTTCGGCTGTGTCGGCTGCTTGTCCGATTTCCTTTAATTGCTCTTCCAATAAAGCCAGCATCTCTTGAATAGCATCCGATACTTCGGATGACACTTGATATGCTTCTTTATTGGTATCTAACATTGCTTCATTAGTTTGTTTAACATTACTGCTAGTGATGATGATCTTGCCGACAATTCCATCAAGGCTGTCAATGAAGCTGTTTATCCAGCGTGCCATATCGCCGGTTTCATCTGCCACTATTTGATGTTGGGCTATGCGTTGTCTCAGGTTGCCTTCACCTTCGGCAATAGTCCGAATGACTTCGGTCATTTCATCAAGTCGTGTTGCCAAACGATTGGTACTAAACTTAGGAAAGTTAAGCGCTGCAATCACTATTAACAGCATCGAAAAGCCATTAATTGCCAACTGCGGTAGCGGGGTAAAGTAATGTAAACCAGTGTTGATAGCTAGGATCGCGGTGCTTGCGAACAAGAAGCCTTTTATTAAGCCTAAATTAATTGAGCGGCGACGATAGACTTCTTCTAAGTCACCCTCACACATCATGCCCCAGCGATCTGGAGAGCCATGAAGTTGGAAGGTCACACCTTTACCAATAACCGGGATGTGTCTGTAATCTGAATAACCCGGATAGGTAATGAATATGTTTTCACCTTTGCTGATAGTTTCACGTACACCCGGATGAAGCTGACCCGTCGCTGGATCGGTAAAGCGTAACTCGAGTTCAGTATGTCGATTGACTTTAACGGTTCCCCATTTGGTGTGAACACCGCTTTTTAGGTTTTCGCCGTGGGAGAAGGTATTATCTTCGAAGCGTGAGCGTGATAGCGCTGTGCCTTGTTGAATACGGCTATCAAAATTAGAATCAACCATAAAAATATAGTTGTCGCCGGATTCAGGATAAATGTGTCCAGCTTCACGTTGAATAAGATCACCTAAAACATCATTAGGTACGCGTCCGCATACCGCACCATAGAAAATGCCATCTTTTTCGATAGGCTGATAAAACATCAATGTCACTTCATCATGGAACTTAGAACTGGAACGGCCAAGTTTTAAAGTCATCTGATCGACATATGGCCCATGTAAAAATTGTTTTTTGATGCCTTCTTGAACAGCAGCATGATTTAAATCGGATCTACCGACATGCTCTATATGGGTTGAACTAAGCACTGTACCGTGCATATTGATAACAAAAATTTCAGAGAAGTCTGGTGCAGCGGCTAAGCGTTCTGCTAATAGACCTAAATCAACCTCTGGAAATGCCGGTGCGATATGTTCAGCAACAAAATGTAATTGTTCCCACTGACTGGCAACCCACTGATTAAGGATTTTTACTCGAGTTGCAGCGATACCTTCAAAAGTTTGCTCTACGGAACTATAAATGTGGCGATTGAGAAAACAAGATTTATACATTGCTAACTTTCCGGTTTGACCAAACCAAGGAAGCCAATTTTTTTCTTTACGGCTGAGATTCATTGAAGCGCTTTTGAGTGAAGCCATGAAGAGAAACCTCTTAATAGATTGAAAATCAAAAGAGATTAGTAAGCATAGATTGAGCCAGATAATTTATCTTATATAGAACAATGGTTTAACGTGATTTCATATGAATTTATTGGGTGATGGGAAGCAAAAGTGGTGCACTAAACCCATATTTTATGGGTTTAGTGCACATTTCGTGTGCATGCAAAAATGCCTGAATACCAGTTATATCGTGACTATTTGGCTATTTTCTGACGTGTAAAAATGAAAATCTAAACGCATAAGACGTTAGATATGGGCACGGTTCAAATCTGCTTTACAAAGAATCTAAACTAGCAAGTACCTCATCAACATGATTTTTGACTTTGACATTACGCCATTCTTTAATAAGTATGCCTTGCGCATTAATTAGAAAGGTACTGCGAACGATCCCCATATATTCACGGCCATAGTTTTTCTTTAGGTGTAATACAT
The DNA here is from genome assembly GCA_041600795.1 of Methylophagaceae bacterium. Classification (GTDB taxonomy): domain Bacteria; phylum Pseudomonadota; class Gammaproteobacteria; order Nitrosococcales; family Methylophagaceae. The sequence goes on from JBFIJJ010000107.1 coordinate 4,294, forward strand.
CAAATAAAGCACAAAGTTGTTCTTCTTCATCTGAAAGTAGTTCAAATGGAAATTGTTGCTTTTGTTTGAAGTTTTCATGTTTACGGAGGCTGTCTCGTGAGACACCTACAATAATAGTATCGTGTTGTGCAAATTGTTTAATATTGTCACGAAATTGTTGTCCTTCTAATGTACAGCCGGGCGTACTATCTTTGGGATAGAAATAAATCACTATATTTTTGCCCAGATTGTCAGATAAGCGAAATGTTTGCTTTCCGCCTGTGCTGGCAATCTCAAAATCGGGCACGGCTTGATTTAGTTGTACTTTTGTCATTGGATATGTCCTAATTGATTCGAAAACGTTTAAATATACCTTAACCAAACACGGATGATCTTGTCATCTTGTGATGAGCAAAGTACCATGCTCGTTTATTTTTTGGAGTCTTGTGAACATGTTTAGCGGCAGTATGGTGGCACTGGTTACCCCAATGAGAGCAGATGGCTCTTTGGATAGTGACTGCCTTCACAAGTTAGTTGAGTTTCATATTGAAAATGGCACCGATGCGATTGTCGCTGTCGGTACAACAGGTGAGTCAGCAACGCTGAATGTTGAAGAGCATTGTGATGTTATTCGACAAGTAGTTGAGCAGGTCAATGGCCGTATTCCTGTTATCGCGGGAACAGGTGCAAACTCGACTACAGAAGCGATTGAGCTATCAGGTTATGCCAAAGATCTTGGCGTTGATGCCGTATTATTGGTCACACCTTATTATAATAAGCCAACACAACAAGGCTTATATTTGCACTACAAAGCAATTGCAGAAGCGGTTGATATTCCCCAAATCTTATACAACGTCCCAAGTCGTACCGCCTGTGACTTATTACCTGAAACAGTAGCGCGTTTGGCTGATATTGATAATATTGTTGGTATTAAGGAAGCAACCGGTGATTTGTCGCGCGTTAGTCAAATTAAAGCGCTGTGTGGCGATAAATTGGAACTTTATACTGGTGAAGATGCCAATACAGTGGATTTTATTTTAGCCGGTGGCCAAGGCGTCATTTCGGTGACAGCCAATGTTGCTCCAGCAGCAATGCATTTGATGTGTCAGGCAGCATTAGCGGGCGATGAACAACAGGCTCGCGCCATAAATAACACGCTGGCCTTATTACATAAAAACTTGTTTGTTGAGGCAAATCCAATCCCTGTTAAATGGGCATTGGCAGAAATGAAAATGATTCCTATTGGTATTCGATTACCGATGACAGTATTATCAGAAACTTACCATCAGTCGGTGCGTGATGCATTAAATGCAGCCGGCGTATTAAATTAATTGTGAGACATTTTAATTACATGAAATTACTACGTTTGAAACCTATTTCTTTGGCTATTTTGCTGGTAACAGTAACTGGTTGTAACTCTTTACCCGCTCTTGATGAGGTTGTCCCTGATAACACTCAAAAATATCGTAAAGCCGAAACAATGCCACCACTTGATGTACCGCCCGATCTTAGTACTTCTCGTATCAATGATGAGATCGCTGGAAAGTCTAACAGTTCAGCTACTTATTCTGAGTTTGAAGAGGCAGCAAACAACCCACTAGCAACAAAATACAATATTACGCCTGAGAGTAAACCAACCCTATCTGGTGAAGGTGACAAACGTCATCTGATTGTGCCAGGCGATCGTGAGCAAACATGGCAGCGCCTATTAGACTTTTGGAGTCAAAAGGGCATAGAAGTGTCACGTAAGGACATTCGTATTGGTCTTATGGATACTGCTACTATTGATGGCGAAAACTATGCTTATCGCGTACGTATGGAACGTGGTGAATCATCAAAACAACAAGATATTTATGTTGGTGCTGCTGGGTTCGATACTAATGCGACCAAAGATGAAGCGATGCTACGTCAGTTAGCGGATTACCTTGGTGTGTTACAACAAGAACAACAAGCCAAAGTTGAAGCCCAAAAACAAAGCCAACCTCAACCACAGACCGTTAATACAATGTTGATTGATGATGTTGGTGGTCAACAAGCATTGATGGTTGAGCAAGATTTTTCTGATGTATGGGGCCGAGTTGGTCGTGTTTTAGATAGTAAAGGCTTCTCAGTAGAAGATCGTGACCGTTCAAAAGGTCATTATTATGTGCATTACATCGATCCATTTAACGAAGCAGAAAAAGAAGATGAAGGATTTTTAAGTTCTTTAGCTTTCTGGCGTGATGATGATAAAAAATCGCCTGGTGAGTATTACTACATCAAGCTAATTTCTGATGCTGAAAAAACTAAAATTATTATTTTAGATTCTGAAGAAGTAAGAATATCATCACCTACGGCTAAGCGTTTGTTAGGTTTAATGCAGGAGCAATTAGCTCAGTAATGCGCTTTGCTTCGATCGGAAGTGGTAGTCGAGGCAATGCAACACTGATTTCACATAAAGAAACCACACTCCTTGTTGATTGTGGTTTCTCTGCTCGTGAAACTGAAAAACGTTTGCAACGATTACAATTTGATGCCAATACGCTATCGGCAATTGTGGTGACACATGAACATGCCGATCATATTAACGGTGTCAGGGTGTTAGCGCGTAAATATAAGTTACCCATTTATGCTACACCCGGTACAGCAGGATGTTTACCTGCTGATGTAAAAGATCTGATTCAAGAATTTAGTTGTCATGAATCGTTTGCTATTGGTGATATTGAGGTTGAACCTTTTCCGGTTCCGCATGATGCACGCGAACCAAGCCAATTTGTGTTTACAAATGGCATGCATCGCGTAGGCTTATTAACAGATGCTGGTTCAACTACGCCTATTATTGAGCACGCTTTGTCAGCATGTGATGCTTTGTTACTTGAGGCAAATCATGACATGACCATGTTAGAAAATGGTGATTATCCTGATCATTTGATTTATCGTGTATCAGGTCGTTTTGGTCATTTGAATAACGTACAATCAGCATCAATACTTGAGAAAATTGATACTTCACGCTTGCAACATATTGTTGCAATGCATTTGAGTGAAAAAAATAATTCGCCAGACATTGTTAGTCCACTTTTTGCCAAAGCCTTGGACTGTGAGCAAAGTTGGATAGGTATCGCCGATCAGGATACCGGCTTTGCATGGCGACAAACTAGTAACAGTTAGAGAGTGAATCTAATGGAAAAAAGACAAGAATTATATGCAGGTAAGGCAAAAAGCGTATTTGCAACAGACGATAACGATTTTGTTGTATTAAGTTTTCGCGACGATACCTCTGCCTTTGATGGTGAGCGTATTGAACAGCTCAACCGCAAAGGTGAAGTAAACAATAAATTCAATGCATTCATCATGCAATATTTGAGTGATGCAGGCATCCCGACCCATTTTGAAAAACTATTAAATGCCAATGAATCATTAGTTAAAAATATGAAAATGATTCCTGTTGAATGCGTCGTTCGTAATGTTGCATCTGGTAGCTTAGTTCGTCGTTTAGGCGTTGAAGATGGTATGGAATTAAATCCGCCAGTGTTCGAATTTTTCCTTAAAAATGATGCATTACATGACCCTATGGTCAATGAATATCACATTGAAACATTCGGTTGGGCAAAAGCTGAAGATGTAAGCAAAATGAAAGAGTTAACATTCGAAGTTAATGCTAAATTGAAGAAGCTGTTTGCTGATGCAGGTATGATTTTAGTTGATTACAAACTTGAATTTGGTTTGTTCAAAGGTGAGGTTATTTTGGGTGATGAATTCAGCCCTGATGGCTGTCGTCTTTGGGATGCTGAAACACGTAAGAAATTAGATAAAGATCGTTTTCGCCAAGGTCTTGGTGGTGTGATTGAAGCGTATGAAGAAGTAGCACAACGTATCGGTGTTCCGCTTTAAGTTCAGCGAGAACTGCATAAAAAAATACCCGACTAGTCGGGTATTTTTTTGTCTGAACTAAAGTACTTTCCAGTGAATCTGTTCGCCAGCTCGCATAGGAATGAGAGGATGATCTGCAAACGGCAGACTTTCAGCTACAGTCCATGATTCTTTGGTCAGTGTGATCTGTTTTGTGTTTCGAGGTAACTGATAGAAATCTGCACCATAATAGCTAGCAAATCCCTCTAACTTATCTAAGGCATTGGCTTGTTCAAATGCCTCGGCATAGAGTTCAATCGCAGCATGACCACTATAAATACCAGCACAACCGCAGGCATTTTCTTTTAAATGTTGGGCATGAGGTGCGCTGTCGGTGCCTAAGAAAAATTTACTGTTTCCACTCGTAGCCGCTTTGATTAAGGCGTGTTGATGGGTATTGCGCTTTAACACAGGTAAACAGTAATTGTGTGGATGAATACCGCCTACCAATAAATCATTACGATTAAGTAGTAAATGATGAGGCGTAATTGTAGCCGCGATGTTGGCATTACTCGCAGTGACGAAATCGACTGCATCAGCCGTTGTAATATGTTCGAACACCACTTTAAGTTCGGGATAATCTTTGACTAGCTTACTTAGAATCCGCTCGATAAAGACTTTTTCACGATCAAAAACATCAATGTCAGTACTGGTTACTTCGCCATGTACAAGCAAGGGCATTTGTAAACGTTGCATTTGTTCAAGTGCGTTAGCACATAAACTTAAGTCTGTTACGCCTGCATCAGAGTTTGTTGTGGCACCAGCCGGGTAGAGTTTGACTGCGTGAATAACACCTGTTTCATGAGC
>JBFIJJ010000108.1:0-8855 GCA_041600795.1 Methylophagaceae bacterium
ATTCCAGTTGGTTGTAGATAAAGTTAAATCACCTGATGTTAATGCCGATGGTCCTTTCCGTATGCAAGTAACCTCACTTGATTACAACAGCTATGTTGGTGTTATTGGTGTTGGTCGTATTGAACGTGGTCGTGTTAAAACAAATACACCTGTCACTGTCGTTGATATCGAAGGTAAAACCCGCAATGGTCGTGTATTGACTGTAATGGGTTTTATGGGCTTGCAGCGTGAAGAAGTTTCAGAAGCACAAGCAGGTGATATTATTGCTTTCACTGGCTTAGATCCACTTAACATTTCGGATACATTATGTGATCCAAATGCTGTGGAAGCATTACCGCCTTTATCTGTAGATGAACCTACAGTAACCATGACATTCCAAGTCAACAATTCCCCAATGGCAGGTAAGGAAGGTAAGTTTGTTACTACTCGCCAAATTAAAGAGCGTCTTGAACGTGAATTAATTCATAACGTAGCACTTCGTGTTGAACAAATGCCTGAAGATCCTGATAAATTCCGTGTATCGGGTCGTGGTGAATTACATTTATCAGTTTTGATCGAAAATATGCGTCGTGAAGGCTTTGAAATGGGTGTATCTCGTCCTGAAGTAATCATTCGCGAAGTTGATGGTGTTAAAGAAGAACCTTATGAATCTGTGACTGCTGATGTTGAAGAAATTCACCAAGGCACAATCATGGAAAAACTGGGTGAACGCGGAGCTCAATTGAGTGATATGGTGCCAGATGGTAAAGGTCGTGTCCGTTTAGATTTCATGATTCCTTCACGTGGATTGATCGGTTTCCGAACAGAATTTCTAACGGCTACTCAAGGTACAGGTTTGATCTTTAGTGTGTTCGATCACTATGCCCCCGTTAAACCAGGAAACTTTGGTAAACGTAATAATGGTGTTCTTATTGCAAACGGCCTTGGTAAGGCAGTAGCGTTCTCTATCTTCAATTTGCAAGAGCGTGGTCGCATGTTCATTGGTCACAATGATGATGTGTACGAAGGTATGGTTATTGGTATTCACTCACGTGATAACGATTTAGTTGTTAATCCATTAAAAGGTAAACAATTAACGAATGTTCGTGCATCAGGTACTGATGAAGCGATTAATCTAGTTCCGCCAATTAGAATGAGTTTGGAACAAGCATTAGAGTTTATTGGTGATGATGAGTTGTTAGAAGTCACACCTAAATCATTACGTGTACGTAAAAAATTATTGCTTGAGCACGAACGTAAGCGTGCATCACGCGGATAGACTCCGATCAGATAGGCAATGAGCAACAGAAAAGGGTATCCTATTTAGGATGCCCTTTTTTGAATGTGAGACTTAAATTATGCGAATATTGATTTTAATCGCGATTGCATTATTTTTATATATCATCATTAATAATCAGTTAAGAAAACTAAAATCAACTAGACCTAAAACAATCACTGAGCAAATGGTTCAGTGTGAGCATTGCGGCCTGCATATTCTCCAGAATGAAGCAATTGAAAAAGATCACCACTTTTTCTGTTCGGAAGAACATGTTGAGGCGAATCGTCATTCTGACAAATGAAGTTTTTTAAACTCGGCATAACAACGCCAGATGTTCCATCATCATGGCGAGAACTGACATTATTTTCTGCTTACCGCTTATTTCTTGCTGCTGCGCTTTACTATGTTTTTTATTTGCAGCTTCCACCTGAATTCTTGGGCTCAGTTTCACCCACGCTATATAGTATTATTAGCCAATTTTATGTGTTTACGGCACTCGTTATTCTGGTTTATACCGTACAAAGATGGGGTGAATTTCAATCACAACTACTAATACAGTTGACGATAGATATTGTTGTTTTAACCTTAATTGTCCATTCTAGTGGCGGGTTAAAAACAGGCTTAGGCTCATTACTGGTCGTGGTTGTCGTTGCTGGGGCAACATTAATCCCCGGCAGAATAGCGATATTTATAAGTGCTTTAGCAACCTTGGCTGTATTGACTGAAGCAGGATACAGTCAAATCACTGGTGATGGCGTGACTCGCTATAGTCATGCCGGTATGTTGGGTGCAACATTTTTTGCAACGGCAGTTTTAGCTCAAACATTATCTAAAAAAATCTTAGAAAGTCAGAAGCTGGCCGAATTACGAGAACGAGATATCACTCGGCTAGCAATGTTAAATGAACACATCATTAGTCGAATGCAGACAGGAATTATTGTTGTCGAAGCATCGGGTAATGTCAGGTTAAGTAACCAGTCTGCACGCAAAATGTTAGGTGTATTGGATATAGATAGTGATCAGCCACTGAAGGCATGGTCAAGTCAGTTAGCCAAACAAGTATGGGCGTGGCAGCAACATTTACCCAATCCCTTTCAACCTTTTCAACAACGTTCAGATTTGCCACAGATTTTAGCGGCCGCGATGATGTTAGACAGTGGCGAGCTTGTACTTTATTTGGAAAATACATCAGCGATGTCACAACAAGTTCAACAACTTAAATTAGCCTCATTAGGACGGTTAACAGCAAGTATAGCTCATGAAATTCGAAATCCCCTTGGGGCTATAAGTCACGCGGGAGAACTATTGGCAGAAGTAAAAGACAGCGATACAACCATCACTAAACTGACCGATATCATCGCACGGCATAGTGCTCGAGTGAATGGTATCATTGATACTATTCTACAAATGAGCCGTCGTAAAAATGTTGAACCATCGGTTATCGTTTTGGCAAGCTGGTTGCGGCAGTTTGTAGAAGAGTTTCGTGAATACAGGCATATCAGTGATGATATTAAGCTTAGTGTGTATTCGCCATTGGCGACAGTTTATATAGATGTTGAGCAACTTCATCAGGTTCTTTCGAATCTTGTCGAGAATGCGTGGCACTATTCACGTGTTGATCTTGAACCGCCTCGTGTTGAAATTCGATTAGCTATTGCAGATAAAGATGTATTGATAGATGTGTTAGATAATGGGCCCGGTGTCTCAGAGTCGGCCTTAGAACATTTATTTGAACCATTTAGTTCCGAGCGTAAAGGGGGCACAGGATTAGGACTTTATCTAGCGCGTGAATTATGCCAAGCCAATGGAGCATGGTTAAATTATATAGTTGATGAAGAAAGAAGTTGTTTTCGTATTACAATGCCTATAAAACAACAAGAGAACTTACAATGAATCCACAAGCTTTAGTTATCGATGATGAACCAGATATTCTGGAACTGTTATCAATGACCTTATCAGGTATGTCGATTGATTGTGTAACAGCAGAAACATTTGAACAAGCAAATCAAGCGCTTAGACAGCATAAATTTGATTTTTGCTTAACAGATATGCGTTTGCCTGATGGTAATGGTTTAGACTTTGTTATGAGTTTACGCAATGTGATGCCTGAGCTACCTATTGCAGTTATCACCGCTCATGGCAATATGGATTTAGCAGTTCAAGCATTAAAATCAGGTGCGTTTGATTTTGTTTCAAAGCCGATTAAGCTTAGAGTTTTGCGAGATCTCGTTGCTACGGCTTTAAAGCTTTCACCTCAGAAACCAACTACATATATAAAAGAAAGACGTTCTCGTCATCGATTTCTCGGCGAAACAAGTGTGGTTAAATCATTACGTGGTAAAGTTGCAAAATTAGCTCGTAGTCAAGCCCCAGTCTATATTAGTGGTGAATCTGGCACTGGCAAAGAACTAGTTGCGAGACTTATTCATGAGCTTGGAGTGCGTTCGGAAAAGCCATTTGTACCAATTAATTGTGGTGCTATTCCTGCCGATTTGGTTGAAAGTGAATTATTTGGTCATAAAAAAGGTGCGTTTAGCGGCGCTATAGCTGATAAAGAAGGCTTGTTTCAAGCTGCACATGGTGGCACATTATTTCTTGATGAAGTGGCAGACTTGCCGCTTATGATGCAAGTTAAATTATTGCGAGCTATACAAGAAAAAGCAATTCGCCCTGTTGGGGGTAATGAAGAAATTACCATCGATGTTCGTATTCTCTGTGCAACCCATAAAAATCTGTCAGAAAGTGTTAAGCAAGGAACTTTTAGAGAGGATCTGTTTTATCGTCTCAATGTAATTGAGTTACAGTTACCGTCACTACGTGACCGGGCAGAAGATATACCGTTGCTCGCGGAAAATATTATGGAGCGTTTAGCTGCAAAAAATAATATTGCTAAACCGAGCATCAGTGCAGAAGCTATTCAAGCACTACAGAAACATAATTTTCCTGGCAATGTACGAGAGCTTGAAAATGTGCTTGAGCGTGCGCTAACGTGGGTTGAAGGCGAAGAGATAAAAGCCGTGGATTTGATGCTACCAACGCAACAACAAATTGGTAACCTACACTCAGAGACCCCAGGGTTACTAGTAGAAGATGATCTAGAGTCACGGCTTGAAGAGCAAGAAAGACAGTTAATCACTCAAGCACTAGAATCAACCCGTTGGAATAAAACTGCTGCCGCTAAGAAACTAGGAATAACATTCCGAGCATTGCGTTACAAAGTGAAGAAATTGAATTTAGAATAATAGACATAGTGTTATATTTCGACGAGACAAGGATATGGAACACCTGATGACTGCATCTACTTCACAACATCCAGACTTAGACTGGAGCCAAGTAAGAGAAACAATCAGAATGATGAATTTGGCTGTTGCACAGATTGAAATGTCGATGAGAGAAGGTGAAGATTCTGTCGGAACACTGACAACAGCATTTACCCAAATGATGGATAAAGTGTTTTTAATTGAGCAAAAACTCAAACAAAATCAGCCGTATGATAACTTAGCTGCCCCTATACTAAAACAATGTGATGCGATTTCAGGACAAATGCAACATGCAATCATTGCCTTTCAATTTTATGACAAATTAACACAACAGTTGTCACATGTGTCGTATACCTTGGGTTCTCTTTCAGAGCTCGTGGGAGATAGCCATCGACTCTATGACCCACAGCAGTGGGTAATGCTACAAGAACAAATTAAATCGAAATACAGTATGCCTGCTGAACATGCCATGTTTGATATGGTGATGCAGGGAATGGCAATTGAAGATATATTGGCGACATCGCCTTTAACTAGTGATGACAATAAAAATAATATTGAACTTTTCTAGGGTTAAGTTGCAACCTAGGTCTTGAACTTTAGGGTTGTTTTTGAACAATTTCCACCGGATTTTATTGCTCGATTAAGATGCCTTATTGCTGTTTTTATTAAGTTTTGAGGGCCATTGCAATTAATAGATTCTGGGGTGCAGGTAGTATGACCAATACTAATAGTAACAAACTCAGAAGTTAGCGAACCTAGGTGAACAATAGCTTGACTTTGTACTGCAAGGTGGCATTTTTCAGCAAACTTTCCAGCCTGTTTAAAATTCATATCATTAGCTAGAAACATAAATCTGTTTGCAGCTGCCTGAGCAATAAAATCAAATTCTCGACGAAGTGTTGCATTTAATGCTGTAGCAACCGCCTGAATGCATTTATCAGACTCTTCTTTACCATATAATGACGTAAAACTTTGATAATCATCAACCTCAATAATGAATAGAGATAAAGGTAAATGGCTTCGGGAACAGAGTCCCCAATCAATCATTAGCTGTTCATTAAAATAGGTAAGGCTTTTAATAAATGACGATGGTAAATTGACTAAATCAATCATATTGTTAGATCCTAAAGATCTTTATCCTGAGTTAATACCTTGAACTGATATTATACGGATTAGATTACTTTATTGTGAATTAGTAAATAGAGGGGGGGAATGCATCATTTATTTTCCCTTTTATTTTCTCAAGACAATAAAAAAGGGCTTAACGTAAAACGCTAAACCCTTTATATATCTGGAGCCGGAGATAGGACTTGAACCTACGACCCGCTGATTACAAATCAGCTGCTCTACCAACTGAGCTACACCGGCTAAGAAAACGGAAATTATACGGATGACTTTTTTGCATATCAAGTAAAAAGATATAATTTATTTCAAAATTTTATAACTAGGTGTTTTCTAGTTTTGTTTAATTACTTATATCGTATTTTATTTGTTCTATTTGTTTAGACAATTCTTGAATTTCAACAACGGCATCTTGTTGATTTGTCCAAAATTTATTAAATGCAGCTGAAGTTGCTATGGCCTCTGGAATGGTTTCTGTGGTTGGTGTGATCGGTGTTTTATCCAGTTGATAAGCAAGAAATACGATATCACTAATAGTGGGGTGATTTGCTTCAGTTACGTTATTAATGCGGTGCTCTGTTGCAATTTTGATTATTTCTTCAGGGAAATTCCAGCTTTTCAGGATAAGTCTACCTGCACTTGCATACAATTTTGGTATAACAGCTTCTGCAACTAAACCTAATATCCTAGAGTTGGTTTTTAACGATTCAATTTTATTAAGTTTGAGCAAAAGAGGGAGTGTACCGATATTGTGGACCATTCCAGCCAGTAGAGCTTGCTCTGGATCAATATCAGTTTTGGTTGAAGCTAATACAAAACTAATCGCAGCTACATTGTTACTAGCTTGCCATGCTTGCTGACAATAATGTTCTAATCCTAGTGTCTTTGACTCTAATAATTTTTGACCAATCATTAGCCCAATAACGAGAGATTGGACGCGTTCCTGACCAAGCCGTGTAATCGCCGCTTGGACGGTTGTAACGTGGTTACGAACGCCAAATAGAGCACTATTGGCAACCTTAATTAGACGGCCAGATATATTAATATCATGTTTAACTAAATCAGCTATTTGGTTAGCTGTGGCATGAGGGGATGCAGTTAAACGACGGAGTTTAATTAAAAGATCCGGAGCTGAAGGTAAGTCTAATTTATTGTGTTTTATGTCATCTTGCAGTGTTGCGATGACTATGTTTACCTGCTCCGTCAGCGTCTTATCGGACATTGCGCTACCTTAGTTAATTCTGTAACCAAATTTCTCGAATAGAACTGTATCACAGACTTAAGATAAGTAGAGTAAATAGAACGTTTGTGAAATAAATATGAGGAAGATATTGAAGAGAAAATGGGGTGAATGATGGGGCTCGAACCCACGACAACCGGAATCACAATCCGGGACTCTACCAACTGAGCTACACTCACCACAATGATTTTCACTTTCTAAAAAACGCGTTTGTGTTTTAGAAGCGGTAATTCTACTGTCTTTATTTTATAGGTCAAGTTAAATTCGAAAAAACAGGCTTTTTCTCTGTTATTTAGATTAAATTTAAAAAAATCTATCTGAAAACTACACGATATCTAAATCGATCTTCTTATCATCTAAGTCAACTCTGACAACTTTAACTTTGATTTTATCACCTAAACGATAGATTTTTTTCGTACGCTCACCAAGTAAACGATGGCCGCTAGCATCAAATTGATAATAATCATTTTTTAATGAGGTGATATGTACTAGGCCTTCGATAAAAATATCGCTTAATTCTACAAATAAACCAAAGCCGGTAACACCACTAATCACACCATCATGAGACTCACCAACACGATCTTGCATGAATTCACATTTTAGCCAATCACTGACATCACGTGTTGCTTCATCAGCTCGGCGGCTTGTCATTGAGCAATGTTCTCCGAGCTGCACCATATCTTCATGCGAATAGCGCCATTTAGACACTGGTTTTTTATCAGTAAGATGTCGAATGGCACGATGTACTAGCAGATCAGGGTAGCGACGGATTGGTGATGTGAAGTGGGCGTAAGCTTCTAATGCAAGTCCAAAATGACCTAGATTATCAGGACTATACACCGCTTGTTTTAGACTGCGCAGCATGACTGTTTGTAGAAGATGACTATCAGGTCGTTTACTCGCAGTATGGAGTAGCGAAGCATAGTGACTCGGTTGAGGTTCATCACCACCTCCCAACATGAGACCTAATTCACCTAGAAACTCTCGAAGACCAGTGAGTTTTTCATCAGATGGCGTTTCATGGATACGGAATAATGCAGGGATTTTGTTTTTTAATAAATATTGAGCAGCACACACATTGGCGGCAACCATAAACTCTTCAATGAGGCGATGCGCATCATTTCTGATTCGTGGTTCGATAGATTTTATTTTGCGATTTTCATCAAACAGAAATTGTGTTTCGGTTAAGTCAAAATCAATAGCGCCACGTTGTTCACGAGAATTGAGCATAACTTTATACAAGTCATACATCGTTAATAAACCAGATAATACATCTTCATATTTTTGACGTAATACAGGATCTTCATCGACCAACATTGCTGCGACGTCAGTATATGTTAGGCGAGCTTTAGAGTTCATTACTGCTTGATGGAATTGATAAGACTCTACTTGGCCATCAGTATTGATGACCATTTCACAAGCCATGCATAGCCGATCTACCTTAGGATTTAAAGAGCATAATCCGTTGGACAATGCTTCTGGTAGCATTGGAATAACTTGGCTCGGGAAATAAACTGATGTGCCACGATCCTTGGCATCTTGGTCTAATGGCGAGTTGGGCTCTACGTAATAAGATACATCAGCAATTGCGACCCATAATCGCCATGAGCCGGATTGCAACGGTTCAGCATAGACAGCATCATCAAAGTCACGCGCATCTTCACCATCAATAGTAACAAGTGGCAGTTCACGTAAATCTAAACGTCCTTCAATGGCTGAGCTTGGAATGTCTTTACCGTACGATTCCGCTTGTTTGATGGCATCAATAGACCAAACATGTGGAAGATCAAATGCACGCAAAGCAATATCAATTTCCATGCCTGGAGCCAAATGGTCACCTAAGACATTAACAATTTTCCCTAATGGTGAACGGTGGCGATTGGGATGTTCAGTAATTTCTATCTCAACAATTTGACCTTCTTTTGCATTCATCAGGTTTTCTGGTGGAATCAAGATATCTTGGCTGATACGACGA
>JBFIJJ010000109.1:0-8732 GCA_041600795.1 Methylophagaceae bacterium
AGGGCATACTCGTATGTTTGCCATTCGTGCAACCAATCAACAAGTTAAACCTGCCACTATGATTGTGCCTAAAGTCACAATCAAATCAAGTGCATACGTTGAATTATTCGGTGGTCCAGTACAATCAGCGATTGCTGATGCTGTTTTAGATAGCGTTATTGAAGGCGTTATTCCCAAAGAACATGTTGATGATCTATGTATCGTTGCTATGATTTGGATCTCACCAGATGCTGCTGCCAACCCAGACGTTGATCGTAAAGATATCTATCGTACTAACTACGAAGCGATGAAATTAGCTATTTCACGTGCTATGACCGGCTCACCAAGCATTGATGAATTGATTGAAAACCGCAATAAGATCCACCATGAAATGTATAACCCAGAAACAGGCGAATCACTCTGGTAAACATTGCTTAAACGATTTAAGACCTCATCTTTAATTGAGTTTGATAAAAGATGAGGTCTACTCATTTACATCACAAATCATTGCCTTAACTCAGGACTCTGGGTATACAATGAACGTATTAAAGCCTGTGAACACCCTTTGAATAAGGAGAGTAGCAATGACCTTGATACGACATGGATTTACAATTGGTATTGAAAGAACAAAAGACACTTTTTTCTTATCGATGAAAGCAACGGGTAAACTTACCCATGAAGATTATCTAACTATTACCCCACTGATTGATTCAGCGCTGGCTGAAGTCAAACATCCCAAAATTAAAGCATTACTTGATATAACTGAACTTGAAGGCTGGGAGCTGCGTGCCGCATGGGATGATTTCAAAATCGGCTTAAAGCACGGTAGTGAGTTTGAGAAAGTCGCTATATTTGGTACTGAGCACTGGCAAGAATTAGCTGCTAAAGTAGGTGCTTGGTTTATTTCTGGTCAGGTTAAGTTTTTTGATAATGACTGGGATGCGATAACGTGGCTCAATCAAGACTCGGATTAACAAGGATGTAATCATGCAAAATATGAGTAAACAAAGTGCATTTATATTGGGCCTTTTTGTATTTTTAGGTTTCGCCACATTAGGTTATTTACTTGCTCAAGCCGCTATTGATGTGAAGCAGTATGAACGCAGTGTTACCGTCAAAGGTTTATCAGAGCGTGAATATAATGCCGATATTATTATTTGGCCTATTCAATTCACACTTGCAGAAAATGACATACAAAATCTTTATAAGGGATTGGATGAAGCAACGCTCAAAATTAAAGACTTTTTAATAAATAAAGGTATATCTCCAGAAGAAATCAGTCTTTCAGTTCCAAGCATCATAGATAAATCAGCCCAACAATATGGTGGCAACCAACAAGCTAAATTTCGTTTTACGGCTACGCAAACCGTGACCGTTTATTCATCACAAATTGAAAAGATTCGACCGATTATGACAACGTTATCTCAACTGGGCAAACAGGGAATAGTGCTCACGGGAAATGATTATCAGGCTCAAACTGAATATTTATTTACACGATTGAATGATGTTAAACCGGCTATGATTGAAGAAGCAACAACTAAAGCCCGTGAGGTTGCTGAGAAGTTTGCATCAGACTCTCAAAGTAAACTTGGCAAGATAAAGCGAGCATCACAAGGCCAATTCACCATTAGCGCTAGGGATAAAAATAATCCACATATCAAAAAGATACGAGTTGTATCTACTGTGGAATATTATCTTTCGGATTAAAGCAATAACTAGATTCATAATTAAGGATTAATACAAGGCTATGAATTTTGAGCAGATTTCATTTGTAGTTATCATCGCTTTTCTAATCTACTTGTTTATCCGAAAGAAGCGAGCTGGGCGTATAAGGTATATTGAAAACTATGCTTTTCCATCAACATTGAAACAACGTGTAAATAAAAAATACCCACATTTAAGCGACGATGAATTGAATTTGGTTTTAACTGGATTACGAGATTATTTTATTATTTGTAACCAAGCAAAAGGCTTGATGGTTGCGATGCCATCACAAGTAATTGATATCGCCTGGCATGAATTTATTTTGTTCACGAGAAGTTATGATGCTTTTTGTAAGCGTGCTATTGGACGGTTCTTGCATCATACGCCAACAGAAGCAATGCGTTCACCAACCGAGGCCGATCAGGGTATTAAACGGGCATGGCGATTAGCGTGTGTTAAAGAAAACATAAATCCCAAAAAACCATCTGACCTACCATTACTATTTGCCATCGATGGTATGTTAAAAATCGAAGATGGTTTTATCTATTCGATAGATTGCTTAGATAAAGACTCTCCATTATATGGTAGCGGCTATTGTGCTAGCAGTATTGGCTGTGCCTCAGGCTGTGGCGGTTCTTCTGACAGTTCTGGTAGTTATATGGACAGCGCCAGTGATGGTGGAAGTGTTGATTCAAGTTGTGGTGGTAGTAGTAGCTGTAGCAGTGGTTGTGGTGGCGGAGACTAAGTCTGTGACAGAGGTGCTTTCACCCTGTATTCGAAACTGTTGTTTAGACAGTAATAACATTTGCATGGGCTGTTTACGCACCATGGATGAAATCTTGCAATGGAGTCAGGCTAGCAATCACTTAAAAAGCGAAATAATGAACCGTGTTGCACAACGTCGCCTGCAACGAGTGGCTGAAAAACAAGGGAATTAGGGTCTACTTCAGGCTAAATGAACATCTGGTTTACTGTATAATCGCTACCTTAATTGTCAGTTCTGACAACATATAAAATCTGAAACAAAGGAAATAAACATGCTGTTATCAGCTAAACAAGATTGGCTGGGTAATATCCGTGCAGATATTCTCGCTGGTATTGTCGTTGCTATAGCTTTGGTGCCCGAAGCCATTGCTTTCTCAATTATTGCAGGTGTCGATCCTAAAATTGGTTTGTATGCCTCTTTTGCTATCGCCGTCATTATTTCAATCACCGGTGGTCGTGCCGGCATGATTTCAGCGGCAACAGCCGCGACAGCGCTATTAATGGTGACCTTAGTTAAAGACTATGGCCTGCAATATCTTTTGATAGCCACTATTTTGGCTGGTGTGCTACAAATTGTGGCGGGCTATCTTAATTTACATAAGTTTATGAGTTTTGTTTCCAAGTCAGTGATGACGGGATTTTTAAATGCACTTGCGATATTAATTTTTATGGCACAACTGCCAGAATTAATGAATGTAACGTGGCATATGTATGCACTGACAGCTGCAGGCTTAGGCATTATTTACCTATTTCCATATGTACCTGTTGTAGGCAAAGTATTACCATCACCGCTTGTGAATATTATTGCATTGACGGTTTTTGTTTATTTTATGGGTATCGATGTTCGCAGTATTGGTGATATGGGCCAATTACCTGACACATTGCCTATTTTCTTATGGCCAGATGTGCCGTTAAATCTGCAAACCCTGACTATTGTATTTCCATATTCAATATCTATTGCTGTAGTTGGTTTATTAGAGTCATTAATGACAGCCAGTGTTATTGATGAATTAACAGATACTGAAAGTGATAAAAAACGTGAATGTAAAGGTCAAGGTCTTGCCAATATTGGTTCAGGTTTATTAGGTGGTATGGCCGGTTGCGCCATGATTGGTCAATCAATTATCAACGTTAAATCAGGTGGTCGAGGACGTTTGTCAGCAATGACTGCTGGTGTTGTATTATTGATTCTAGTTGTGTTTTTAAGTGACTTATTATCGATTGTACCGATGGCGGCATTAGTTGCGGTGATGATCATGGTTTCTATTGGTACATTTAATTGGGCATCAATACGCGATCTACGTACCAACCCTAAAAGTGCATCTGTAGTGATGATTGCAACCGTTATCGTTGTAGTTTGGACTCATAATCTCGCATTAGGTGTATTGACGGGTATTTTGATTGGCTCATTATTTATGGCACAACGTTTAAGCCAATTTATGTATATTGATTCCAGCTATGATGATGCCAGTGATACGCGTACTTATAATGTCGTAGGCCAGATATTCTTTAATTCCTCTGACAAGTTTATTGCTTTATTTGATTATAAAGAGGCCGTAGATAAAGTCATTATTGATGTACATCGTGCACATTTTTGGGATATTACAGCGGTCGCAGCCTTAGATAAGGTAGTCTTGAAATTACGCCGTGAAGGTGCAGATGTACGCGTTGTTGGTTTGAACGAAGCGAGTGAAACCTTATTAGATAAATTTGCGGTTTATGATAAACCAGAGCAGATAGATAAAATCATGGGAGGTCATTAATAATGACAACGACATCTAAATGTATCTTGGCATGTATTGACGGCTCAGAACTCAGTAATGCCGTTATCGATCATGCTATCTGGTTGGCACAAACTAGCCAGCTTAACCTGAAATTTATTCATACTATCGAACATTCACACATGAGTAGTTTAGTACATAGAGAGGGTGCAATGATCCCCAATATGGCTGAACACCTTTTAGGTGAGTTGTCTGATGAAGAGCGTGAACAAAGCAAAACCTTAATTGCTCAGGGAAAATTGATACTACAGGCAGCAATGGACAAAGCTGTACAGGCAGGTTTAAGCGATACAACTGCTAAACAACGACACGGTAGTGTGTCAGAAGCGTTGCAAGATCTTAAGTCTGAGTATGACTTGGTTGTGCTCGGCGCACGAGGTGAAAATCATGTTGGTGAAACCCAAGGTTTAGGTTCGCAATTAGAAGATGCTATTCGTGCAATCCATAGTCCCGTATTTATAGTAAAGGGTGAGTTTAAACAACCAACATCGATATTATTTGCCTACAATGGTAGCCCAACATCCAAAAAAGCACTCGGTTTTATCAAACAAGCCCCATTTATGTCGATGCAACAGACATTACATCTGGTTTCTGTGCATAAAATACAAGAACAAGCTCAGGCCTTAATTGACGAAGCAACTAACTTACTAAATGGCATAGCTTCACCAGTTATTTCTACCGCATTGGTTGGCGAAGCTAGTTTAGCTCTCTTGGCTTATCAAAAACAAAACAGCATTGATAGCATTGCGATGGGAGCATTTAGCCACGGCAAATTACATGGCTTTTTCTTTGGAAGTTTTACAACCAGAATGTTATTAGAAAGTGATGCGAACTTTTTATTAGTCAGATAACAACTTCAGTCCTGACTTTTTGTCATACAGTAACTATTTGAACAGATTTAAAGGATGGCAGACTATGAGCAAAAACATATTTGGTTACTATATTATCTGCTTTATAGTCTTGGCTATAGCACCGATTCATTTTAGTTATGCTAGTGATAAAAATGCATTAGTCACTATTGTTAACGGTGAACAACGTAGCGATGAAAATAGGGCTCGGGATAAAGCGCGACATCCACAACAGACGCTCGACTTCTTTGATGTAAAAGCAGATAGCACTGTAGTCGAAGTTTGGCCAGGTAAGGGCTGGTACACTGAAATCCTAGCTCCGTATTTAAAACAGGGTGGCGGTCATTTTATTGCTGCAGGCTTTCCATTACACGCTGGACCTCAGTGGCGACAGGATATGCAGCAAAGCTATCAGGATTATTTAGCCACTATGCCTCAGTATTATGATGAGGTTAGCTTTGTTGAGTTGGGACCACCTTCATTTTGGACCTTAGGTGAAGCTAATAGTGTTGATGCTGTCTTAACATTTAGAAATGTTCATAATTGGCTAAAGGGTGGCTACGAAAAAGACATGTTTAATGCCTTTTACCAGGTGCTTAAACCCGGAGGTGTACTCGGAATTGTTGAGCATCGTGCTGCCGAAGGTACTGATCTTGAAACAATGAAGCAGTCTGGCTATATCACTGAACAATTGGTAATAGAGCTGGCTGAACAAGCAGGCTTTGTATTGGAACAAAAATCTGAAATAAATGCCAATCCAAAGGATACAAAACAACATCCAAAAGGTGTGTGGACTTTGCCGCCGACATTACGTTTAGGTGATGAAAATAAAGCCCATTATTTAGCAATAGGCGAAAGCGATCGGATGACACTTAAGTTCAGAAAGAAGTAACTGACTTACACTCAGCTAAATCATTATTTTTGATGTCACAGCGAAATACATATTATCTCGATGCATATTTGCGTAAAATAAGCGCCTAATTAAAATGGTTTTAAGGGTTAACAATGACTGAGTTTTTTGGCGAAAAGTACGGCGATGAAGACTACGAAGAGAAGAGTAAATCTCAGATCAAACGTGAATTACTGTCTTTAAAAGAACTTGGTCGAGAACTAGTAGAACTGCCAACAAAAGATCTTAATAAATTAGGTTTATCAGAAGATTTGCTTTACGCAATTTTGAAGGCAAAACCATTGACACATGGTGCATTAAAACGTCAGATTGGTTTTATTGGTGGTTTGATTGTTCATGAAGATTATGAAACGATTCAAGCTAACTTGGAAAAATTACGTCAGACACATAATGGTGAAGTAAAACAATTTCATCAGCTTGAACAGTGGCGAGATCAATTGCTTGCTGGTGATGATACTGTAATGTCAGTATTACGAAATCAATTCGACGACTTTGATATCCAGTATGTAAGGCAATTGGTACGAAATGCAACTAAAGAAGCAAGTCAAAACAAGCCGCCAAAATCTGCAAGAGTCTTATTCAAATATCTGCAACAGTGCCAAAGCGAACAAGATTAATCTTTAGGCAGCTGAATAATAAATTTAGCCCCACCCAAATAACTATCTTGCAGTGATATTTCACCACCATAAGCTTCGATAATATCACTGGCGATGGCGAGTCCCAGACCATGGCCTTCTACTTGAGTATCCATGCGCTTACCACGTTTTAGAATATCTTCTTGAGCATGTTCAGGTATGCCATTGCCATCATCATCAATGCGTATTTGAATATGATTTTGCAAACTTTGTAAGATAATGCTGGTTTGGCTATTACAGTATTTATAGGCATTTTCTAGCAGATTACCGAGGAGTTCATACATGTCATCTTTGTCGGCATGAATATAGATATCATTCTCAATATCACATTGGCACTGCACACCTTTAGCACGATAAACCTTATCAAGTGTACCTAAGATCTTATAAATAATTTCAGCCAGTGATACAGGGGCGAGCAAATTGCTTTTACCTTCTGTCGCTGCTCTTTGTAATTGATAATCAACCATCGCACTAATTCGATCAAGTTGTTCATGACCTGATTGTCTTAACGCCTCGATTTCTACATTACTATCTAATTCACCTCTAAACACAGATAGGGGGGTTTTCAAACTGTGTGCCAAGTCTGCTAATGAATTTTTATAACGTTCTCTTCGTGATTGTTCATGGTCTAAGAGCGTGTTGATATTTTGTGTGAGCTGGCATAACTCTTTAGGGTAATTATCTGATAAACGTGATTTATCACCACTCTCAATGGCATGAAGATCAATCGTTACGTCATGAAGGGGGCGTAAGCCCCATCTTAAAATGAACGCCTGTGCAATCAGTAACATGAGACCGGTGCCACCTAGCCAATACCATAAACTGCGTTGAAAGCCTGCTTTTTGTTGATAAATTGCATTAAGATCTTCAGCAACATTAATCGTGTAACCAAATTTCTTTCCATTGTCATTTTCCCAGACAATTCCGTAAGCGAGATTGAGTAACTTCGATCCGTTTTGCAATTCAATAGTAGAGAAATGTTCATTGGATGGGCCAGGGTGATCAGGCAACGCGATAAACAAACCTAATGACGATTGTGATTGCCATACAATTTCACGCCCAGTAGTAATCTGGGCATATAAACCAGAGTTAGGGGTGGAAAACTCTGGCTCTGCGAACTGCTCCGGCATATGTATAGTGCCATCATTATTAAAATCAGCCGCAGTCAGGATAGTATAGATATAATTTTTTAGTCGCTTGTGTTGTGCGTTTTCAGCACTGGTTTGGAACGCATTGTTCAAACTAATGGCTGACACACCTAAAAAAGCGGTTAATACAAGACTAACTACCAGTAGTAGTCTATTACTTAGCGATATTTGTTGTTTATTGGTCACGGGATAAGGTTAGACGATAACCACGTCCGCGTAATGTTTCAATGGGATTCAGTGTTTTATCAGGATCAAGCTTATTACGAAGGCGTTTAATAAAGACTTCAATCACATTGCTATCTCGATCATGATCCTGCTCGTAAATATGATCCGTTAGTTCAGTTTTTGATAATACTTGCCCACTGTGCAACATCAAATAGTGCAATATGCGATATTCATACGCTGTTAAATCTAATGTCACGCCGTTATTCGTTACTTGTTGGCTGGTTGGGTTTAACGAAATAGGGCCACATTGCAAGACCGAACTTGACCAACCTGATGCACGTCGAGCTAAAGCGTTAATACGCGCCGATAACTCTTCAATATGGAAGGGTTTGACTAAATAATCATCGGCACCAGACTCAAGTCCCTCGACTTTATCTTGCCAACGACCACGCGCAGTTAAAATGAGAATAGGGAACTCTTTTCCAGCTTTACGCAATTTTTCAATGACTTCTATACCGGATAATTTTGGTAAGCCGAGATCGATGATAGCAACATCATAGGGATATTCTGTACCTAAGAATAGGCCTTCTTCGCCATCAGCTGCGGCATCAATCGTTAAATTCTGCTGCTGTAACTGCTGCGTAATCTGTTCACGCAGGTGATTTTCATCTTCTATTAATAAAATACGCATGATAATTATGCCGGAGGGTGCCCAGTCGTAGGGTCAAGACGATAAATTTTTACAGTTCCATCATCATGTAATACTTTTATCTTAAAAATATAACCGGATTTATGCG
>JBFIJJ010000110.1:0-8595 GCA_041600795.1 Methylophagaceae bacterium
ATCGCCAGGAACTGTATTATGACGATGCGGTGAATAAGGTGGTGCCTCACTCTTCAATGGTACAGCGGTGAAAATAAGTCCTTCTGCACTTGGTATCGTAAATGAGGATTCATCAGTAGCAATTTCATGATGATTGATCCCACGAAAATGCCCAAGAATATTAAAAATAGGATAAGCCGTTGTTAAATCTTGTCTTACTGCTTCGGTAGTGTAGATTTCCCAAGGCGCAATATGCTCGCGTAATGTTAATAAGCCCGTTGTGTGGTCAATCTGTGCATCAGTAATAACAATGGCACTAATTGCCGTATCACGCACGGCCCTGCATGGTTGTAATGCCGGAAAATCATCCATTTGCTTTTTAATATCAGGTGATGCATTAAATAAAATCCAGTCTGTACCATTTGCACTAATTGCGATGGATGACTGGGTGCGACGACTTGCTTTAATCGTACCTTCACGCACGCCTTTGCAGTTAACGCAATTACAGTTCCACTGAGGGAAACCACCACCAGCACCTGATCCTAAAACATGTACAAACATAATTATATTTCCGTAGTGTTCAAACTAAATCAGATGATTCTGTTATCAAAATCATCTGATTTAGTTTGATAAAATTGTTTGGGGCTTCTAATGAAACCCCAAACAAACATCAGATCGCTATTAACGGTTGCAGATGTACATTGTTACTTCAAAACCGAAACGCATGTCTGAATATTCTGGTTTAGTCCACATAATATTTCTCTCTTATATTTAGTTAATAAAAAACTGCATGACTTATTTCATACAGCGAGAGCAATCTTACTCGCTAGTGCTTGACCTTACTTCAGGAATAACCGCCACTATACTCAGGATTTTCCTGAATAGAACTCAATCAGAAGTCCGAATAAAAAAAGGCCCCAATATCTTGCGATATTGAGGCCTTTCTAGATCTTTTTTTACAATCTTAAATCTTAACGATTGCAGATGTACATTGTAACTTCAAAGCCGAAACGCATATCTGAATATTCTGGTTTAGTCCACATGATAACCACCTCTTTATAAATTATTTTAGTGTTAGTTATTCGGTCATTCCCGATAACCCACGATTGATACTTTACGCTTAGCGGCAAATAGGTGTTAGAGGAAAACGCTCGACATCTCTCAGGATTTTACTCAAAAAAAAACCTGATACTTTTCAGTACCAGGTTTCTTTATTCTTTAAACCGTTTATTAACGGTTGCAGATGTACATTGTGACTTCGAAGCCGAAACGCATATCTGAATATTCTGGTTTAGTCCACATAGTAATCACCTCTAGTTAATTAATTTAATCTTGACCGGCATTGACCGGTAACCACGATTGATACTTTACGCTTAGTGGCAAATAGGTGTTAGAGGAAAATGCTCGACGTAACTCAGGATTTTCCTTAGTGACATTTTAAGCTTCTAATAAACCGCTTCGAATGGCCAATCGAGCTAATTCGGCAGAGTTAGACACATCCAATTTTTGTTTGATACTAGTATGGTGTGTCCCTACTGTTTTAGGACTTAAACTCAATATATCTGCGATTTCATTCACGGTTTTGCCTTCTGCTAACAAACGAAATACTTCAAACTCACGCTGACTCAATACATCAAGCACATTGTCTGAACCTGTTAATTTCTGCATCGCTATTTGTTGTGCAATAGCAGGATCAATGCTCATTTTGCCTTGCGCTACCAACATCACGGCTTTGATCATTTCCTCTGGTGCACTACGTTTAGGAATAAACCCTTTTGCTCCAGCTTGTAAGGCTCTCGATGTGAACACACTATCTTCATGCACACTCAAAATCAGAATTTTGGCATCTGGATCACGTGCGATAATCCGTTCAACAGCACCAATACCACCTATACCTGGCATTGAAATATCCATGACAACCACATCCGGCTTATATTTTATGTAGTCTTGTACCGCCTGTTCACCACTGTTGGCTTCAGCAACTACAGTCACATTATCGCCATCTTCCAATAAACGGCGAAACCCCGCTCTGACTAGTTCATGATCATCAACTAGCAATATTGTTGTTTTATTCAGGCTCATACGATTTCTCTTCCTCTAATGGAATAGTGACAACAATAGTTACGCCTTGGCCTAAAGAACTTGTTAGTTCAAATGTGCCGCCCATACTGCGAGCACGTTCACGCATCCCTAATAAACCAAAGTCAACATCGGAATGAAAGTCGTGCACTTCCATTCCTTTACCATTATCACTAATCTCAATAATTAACTGCTGTTTTAACGTTTTCATATTGAATTCATTTGCCACAGACACTTTTATTTCCGAGGCATTAGCATGTCTAACAGCATTGGTTATAGATTCTTGTATCACGCGAAATACAGTCATATTAATCGATTCATTCAGGTTATCTAATTTGCCAGAAAAATCGACGATAAACCTAATCTCTGGTTGGCGCTGACGCCACGCTTCGATGCTACCTTCAAGTGTAGGCACTAAACCTAAATCGTCGAGAGGACTAGGTCTCAGTCGTGTAATCATGTTGTGAACAACATCGTAGATATGACTGGCAACATCAATGATTGCTTGTGCGCTTGCATAAATTTTAGGTTCGGTTTCTTGGGTACGATTACGAATCAGCACCGCATCTGTTTTAATTGCAGTCAAACATTGGCCCAATTCATCATGTAATTCACGTGCTAAGTGGCGTCGTTCTCGCTCTTGCACTTCCGCCATATGTTTGGTTAATAACTGCGTTTCAATCAGTTGAAGTCTCGCTTTTTCAGCATGTTTATGTTCAGTAATATCTCTGAGTGTGCAAATCACACCTCGCACCGTTAAATCAGAATCGAGTAGCGGCACAGAAGAAAATAATAGCGAAACTACGTCACCCGATGCTTTTTTAATCGTGGTTTCTAGATTTTCTACTGTATCGCAGTTTTCCAGAATGCGAGCTATCTCATTCCGCTGATCAGAAAAGCCAAGATTAGCTAATTCTTCACCCAATAATACGGGCGTTTGTTCCTTAAATAACTGTTCCGCTGCTGGATTACAAAACGTGATGTGACCAGTATGGTCAAGTGACAAAATGGCATCACCCGATTGTTTAACTAATACTGCTAGGCGGCGATTTTCTTCGATACTTAATTCTAAGGCTTGCCCCATCCGATTGAATGTTTGGCTGATTTGATTCATTTCCGCCAAGGTAAAACTCGGCAATCTCAGGTGAAGATCACCACGTTCAAAACCAGCTAACGCGGTTAATAAACGTTGCAGTGGACGCATTAATAAATCAACGCCCCAATATAAGAAAATCCCCATAAATACCAAAATACCGAGGCCCAATAAAGCAATGCTGCGGATATCTAACCAGCGCTCAGCAATCTCTTGCAACGGTGCGGCATAAATAACCATGTGACCATTCCCGAAGCGCTTGGTTAATGGTTTAACTCGTGGAAAGATGACATTGATAAACCAATCCGGCGGTTGGATATCAACAGCTGATTTTGGCTCACCTTCAAACATTAGCCCTTCTGAATCAAACACTAGAATATGCAGGCTACGAATTTCACTTAATGCTTTGACCATTTCATGCATTTGCTCATGCACAGGCAAGTCACGATTAAACGATACGCCGACTAATGCCACTGATATTAAGCGGGCCGCAGCATTCATTGTCTCTTCGACTTCAGCCTGTACTGATTGACGGGCATTAGAAATTAAAACCCATGTACTCGCAAATAAGGAAATAGCTAACAACAAAGCAAAAAATAGATTAACTTTTAATTTGAGACTCATTGCACTTTGGTTTCCACTTTGCCTTTTGCCCCAAGATTATCAACCCACCGAATCAATATAATGTCATCAACGGCACCGCCAGTTAAAACAAAAGAAAAATAGGGATTGCGTGACGTTGCAGTACCACATTTAATTGTCAGCACTTCTTCTTTATTTCGCCAGCATCGAATATCTTGAATAAACTGGGCAGGGATTAATTCGCCGTTTTCATCCTTAGCACGTCCTGTGTGCATCGGATGAGAAAGTAACACGCGTACAGTTGTATCGCCTGCTTTTAACTTAGCTCGTAAACGATCTTGTGCAACAAGCCCCATTATGCACAGCCTCCAATATCAACTTCGACAAATCGTGTGGTTTTATATAGTTTGCCATCAGCACGAATCACTGCGATCACATCCGAATCTTCACCAATTTTTATCATCGTTTTAAATGGCAATTTCATCACTGAAGTAAAGTCCAAACTCATCGCAAGAGGAAATGGATTTTTTTCTACAAGAATGGCAATGCGTTCTATATTGGCTAAATCACTGTGTATTTCGATAGGTACCGAAGCCCCATTCACAGCATAACTCGGTGGCGAACCAACCTTAAATTTAACCACTGAGCTATCAACAACTTCAGCCTCGCCCAATAAGGCTAATAACGCATCTTCCATCGTTTCAGCTGTAAAGGCTTCGTTAGGCCAATGCGCTAATAATGTCCGAGGTAGGATCAAACCACTTGTTGCAACTAGTGCCAATGTCGATACTGATATCGCTTTTTTGAGGACACTGCGACGTTGAATGTTTGTCGTATTATTCGCCATTATTTTTCCATTTGAGCCAACATCACTTCAATGTCACGTAAACGTGAACTGATTTTTGCCAATTGATATTCATCACCTTTTGCATAATCTGCCGCTATTCGCAGCTGATCCGCCGCCTGTTTTAAACGACCAGAGGCGTAATAATACTCTGCAAACCAGAGATGAGATTCACTTTTTTCGCCCATATCCCCAGTCGTTCTGGATAATTGTTGATAAAGACGTCGTGACGAATGACCTAAGTCTAATTGTCTTAACAATAAGTCTGTTGCCTTTTTGGGGTTATTAGCCTGAATTAATGCTGCGACTTGATCTAACGATAAAGCTTGATCATCTGGATATAAACGCTGATTACGTTCATAAATATCCAATGCGGCTGATAAACGTCCAACTGCTATTTCAATTTTAGCTAATGCTAATTGGTAACTTAATCGGTCGTCATCGGCATCGATTAAAGGCTGTAACACTTGTCTGGCCATTGTGGTATTACCCGCGGCCAATAACGCTAGACTATAACCATAACGCGTCGCAGACTCATTAACAGCATTACCTGATTTTAGAGCCTCTTTGTAATAACGAATCAATTGATCCAGATTATCCGTCGTTAAGACTCGGGCTTTTTCACGCATCAAATAGAATTGTAATGTATCGCCTAATTGTCGTTTTAATGGATAAGTCACTGCCCGACCACGTGCATCAGCAATACGCTCGGTTGTTACCGGATGTGTGCGTAAAAAGTCTGGTACCGCATCGGTAGAATAAAAACGACTTGTTTGTTGTAATCGTTCAAAAAAGTTTGGCATTGCTTGTGCGTCAAAGCCCGATCTAACTAACGTTAACATGCCTAAATTGTCAGCCTCGGCTTCATTGCTACGTGTGAAGTTAATTTGTGACTGAACGCCACCAGCTTGCACCGCCATGATTGCCGCTGTTCCTGCCTTTGGATCAGCAACGCCTAATAAGGCAGCGGCAATCATCGCCACTGTCATAGGAACACTCATTTGCTCTTGTTTTTCAAAACTCCGTAATAAATGTCGTTGCGTAATGTGAGCAATCTCATGCGCTAATACCGATGCGACCTCATCCTCAGTTTGACTGGTTAATAACAGCCCACTATGCACACCAATAAAACCACCTGGTGCGGCAAATGCATTAACTGAAGGCTCTGGCACCATAAAAAAGGTAAAAGGCAAATTGGGTGCATCGCTATTAGCAACTAAGCGATATCCAAGTGACTGTAGGTAACTGATAATTTCAGGATCCTCAATCAAATCATAGCTATGTTGTAACTGCCAGTAATACGACAATCCAATAGCATATTCCTGCTGAGGAGAAATTAATGCACCTGCACTATCACCAATTTCAGGCAAGACAATATCGCTGGCGGCATTCAGTGATGATTGCCAGCAAAGTAAGACTGCTAAAAGGGTAATAATTTTTTTCATAGCTGATAGACATTAAATGTTTGACTGGGTTCCGACAAGACAAGTGTATCGTTTCAGTTTAATATTGGTTGAATTATTTGCTTATAAAATACTGGAAATACCATGTCAGAATATGATGTAGAACTTGATACTTCAGGCTTAAATTGTCCACTCCCCGTCTTAAAAGCACGTAAAGCGTTGTCCACCATGGAAGCAGGTCAGCGCCTACATTTAATTGCAACCGATGTCGGTGCCAAAATGGATATTCCAGCCTTCACCAAAATGACTGGCAATGTGTTAATTGAAACATCAGAACACGATGGAAAACTACATTTTGTGCTGGAAAAAGGAGCGGCATAATGGCTAAAAAACTTGCAATTATTGCTAGCAAAGGCACGCTGGACGGTGGTTATCCCCCGTTCATATTGGCATCGACCGCGGCAGCACTTGGCTTTGAAGTAAAAATTTTCTTTACCTTCTACGGCTTACAGCTTCTTACAAAAGAGTTATCGCTCAAAGTCTCACCACTAGGCAATCCTGCTATGCCTATGCCGGTTCCTGTACCAAGCATTATTCAGATAATTCCTGGTCTTGAATGGTTTGCTACATGGATGATGAAACGAAAACTCAAACAAAAAGGTGTTGCGAGCATCGAACAACTTCGTGAAATCTGCCTAGAATCTGATGTCGAGCTCATAGCTTGCCAAATGACCTACGATCTATTTGATTTTAAGAAAGAAGATATGATCGAAGGCATTAGTCATGGTGGTGCAGCAACGTTTTTAGAGTTTGCTGGTGATGCTGACGTAACACTGTACATGTAATTCAGTAAAACTGGCGTCCCCGACAGGAGTCGAACCTGTGACCTTCCCCTTAGGAGGGGGACGCTCTATCCTGCTGAGCTACGGGGACAATGGTGGGGCATTATAACAGGCGTTAGATATTGCTTCGACTTTGGTTTGATATGATCGGCGGTTGAACGGCGATTAGAGTGATGCTGCGTTGGTGCTTACGGTTAAGTTAAACACAACACCAACTATTTCAAAAATCATGTAGACGCCAAAAATCGCCATAGACACAACAACAATCATACTTTTCCAACGTGGCATATTAGCTTTATTTACTTCTAACCAATCGTCTCTTAATCGTTCAATTCCAACAAAACCGGCTAGTATCGTCACAACTATTGACACACCACCTAAAGCTTGAACAGGTAAAGATTGTGCTTTGCTTCCCAATACAAATATAACAGAAGAAACGGTCACCCAACCCAGCCAACTAAACCAAGCTTGTATATATCCTCTCTGAATCGATTTCTCGACAAGCTCTATTCCAACATCCAACATGTTTTTCCTTCGGTCATTTGGCATCTAGACCTCCTTGCAAAGCATCTCACATCGGACTGCTTGTTCAGTCTTCAATATAGTAATCTTAATCAGCCTTCATAAGCTCGAAGCGCTGCTCCATCTGTACCCCAATAGTCATCGTCTTGTCGATCATGTTTCATAGCATATTTACAAGATTATTTACTAAGATAGATAGCATGTAACAACCGGCTCCAAAACCGGTGGGAACCGTGATAAATATTTGATATTTCCACATCCTCGCCTCTTCAAGTGCAAAATAATCTTTGGCTATTCCCCATCCTTGTTCAAGATCTTTGAGTGGTAACTTATCTCTCAAGAGAGAGTCGAGTCGAGCAACTTCTCTAACACCACGAATCATTTTGTATACTTCAAACCCTGCGAAAAAGAATATTGATGTCATTAGTAATAAACCGATAATGACACTTTGCTTTGACGTTAATTCTTCTTGCAGTATGTTCCAAATGGTAAATGCTGCTGCATAGCCTCCAAGCATTACAATATTCGCATAAGCCGCAGATTGAGAGTAATTGCTAGCGAGTGATTGACGATACTTATGTTCTTGAAAATCACCATTAAGCCTGTTTACATCGCCAATAACCCTATTAATATTTCTAATCAAATCATTATCAGCGTCAACACGATCTTTTTCGAGCTTCTCTAGGATTTTCTGTAAATTCTTCATTCCTTGAAATTATCCTTAAATATCAAAAGCACATACTGACACATAAAGAACGCAGTATCTATGGTTGTATTTATGTGCGTCAAAAGCAAACTTAACACATCAAAACTCCATACTCCCCTGACTACCTACATCGGCTTGCTAAACGACCTTAAAACCAGTCATAAAAATCGTTTTGAGTACTATAAACGACGCTAGAGCGTATAGTCAGCATGTTAATCCATAAATCCGACAAGTATTACAGGCACTGTTAAGTGGCATTAACATTTACCGCTGGCTTTAATTTCAGAATTCCCTTAACCCCCAACGTATCTACTAGTGCTTTGTGCAAGTCAGTTGCTATTTTTTCTGTTCTAAAAACAATGTCATCAACAGCTTCTATCATGTCATCTGTTGCTGTCTTCATTGTATTTGTTAGCCTTATTCCCATTGTCTCCTCGATTATGCCGAGTTCATGTTGTTCATCAAGCAAGTTTGCCATCTCTAATCTCGGTTGGAACTCGTTTATATGCACAGCAGAGCGATGCTTTAAAAGATTGAAAGTCGAG
>JBFIJJ010000111.1:0-8573 GCA_041600795.1 Methylophagaceae bacterium
CTGGTCATTTCTTGTATAAAAACTTCGGCATTACCATTTTCAAATGAAACATAGGTCAATTGCTCACCATCTGGTGACCAGTTAGGTGACATTATCGGTTGTTTTGATTGCAAAACAGTTCTTGGATTAGCGCCATCTGAATCAGATACTTGTAAGGCAAAACGCTTAGTTCCATCAACATTTTTAATTGCAGTCACAAATGCCAAGCGAGTTGAAAATACACCAACTTCACCCGTGAGTGCTTGGTAGACTTGGTCTGCAATTTGATGAGCTAAACGGCGTAAACCTGACGCAGGCACTTGATAACGTTTTCCTACTAACTGCTGTGCTTTATAGACATCAAATAGCTGGAACTGAACTTGATAGGTTTCACCATCAATACTGTCGATTTTACCAACCAATAAACCTTCTGATCTTAATAAACGCCAGTCTTGAAAGTTGATTTGTGCTTTTTCATGTGGCTGTGAAATTAAATCTTGTTGAGGCAATGGTGCAAAACGCCCACTTCTCGACAAGTCATTACTGATGACTTGTGAAATATCTTCTGGTGGTGCAAAACCACTATTACCAAAAGGTACAATTGCAATCGGTAATGCCGCTTCGGTACCGCCGGTTATTTCGATAACTAATTCTGCCTGCGCTTGCCATGGCATAAAAGCTAGCAGCCAAATAACTGTTAACCAAAATTTGGTCATTTTTTTACCCTCTATTCAGGTTTAAAAATAAATTGAAAGTCGCGTAATGCTGCAGCAGCCTTAGGATCCGTTGGCTGAGGTAATGGCGCTGCTTTATATACAGCTGACTCTGCCGATCTATCAAATACTGAGTTACCACTACTCTTAATAACAGTAACTTGTTTCACATCACCACCTGGCAACAAACTTACTCGTAAGGTTGCTTGTAGACCCGTTTCAGCACTGCCTGGACGAATCCAGTAACGTTTAATCCGCTGTTTAATCATCAGCGAATATTGATCAACCACGCCTGCTACACGGCGCTCTTCTTGTTCTTGTTGTTCTGCTGCCAAGCTTTCTTGTAATAATCTATCTGCTTCAGCAATTTTGGCTTTACGCTCTTCTTCAGCCTTACGCTTTTCTTCTGCTTTTCTAGCTTCTTCAGCTTTACGTTTTTTCTCTTCTTCTAATTTACGTGCTTTTTCTGCATCGGCTTTGCGTTGCTCTTCAGCTTTACGGTCGGCTTCTGCCAAACGACGTTTTTCTTCAGCTTTTCTAGCTTCTTCTGCTGCTTTTTGTTGACGCTCTTCTTCTATTAAACGTTGTTGTTCAGCTTTTTGTTTTTTCTCTTCTTCAAGTTTGCGTTGCTGCTCAGCTTTTTGTTTTTTTTGTTCTTCAAGTTTACGTTGTTGTTCTGCTTCTCGTGTTTTTTGTTCTTGAAGTTTGCGTTCTTGTTCAAGTTTTGCGATTTTTTCTTGTTGTTGTTGCTGTTCTAATTCGCGTTGTTGCTGTTCAAGTTTTGCTCGTTCTTGTTGATCTAAGAATTCTTGCTCTTTACGCATTAATTCATCTTGCGTTTCTTGTAATTTTTGATCGAGTTTCTGTTGTCGCTCTTGTTCTAATCGACGTTTTTCATCTTCTAACTGCTGTTGTTTTGCCACTTCTTGCAAAATTGCAGCTTCATCCATCACTGTCGCTTGAACAATATCCACTTTTGGCTGTGAAACAATCATGGGTACTGATTGTGTTTCCATACCAATCACAAACAATGCCAGCAAAACAATATGCAGTACTAAAGAGTAACTTCCAGCAATAATAGTTTCGATCAAACTCGTTTTCATTATTTTTGATTTACTTTTTGTTCTGGTTGTTTGGTTATTAGGCCCACACTTGGTGCGCCAGCCTGTTGCAAATACACCATTAACGTCACCACCTGACCGTAACTCGCGGCAGTATCGCCTTTGACCATGATCGGTGTTTTAGGACTACGGCGTAATACTGCTGCCACCTTAGTCTGTAGTGTTTCAACATCAATCGGTTGATCTTGATTATCGCCAATCGAAATATAATACAAGCCATCTGCATCGACTGATGCAACTAAAGGCTCGCTATTATCTTCTGGTGCTTCAACAGGGTTTGCTGCTGCTGATGGCAAATCGACCTTAACACCTTGAGTTAATAAGGGTGCTGTAATCATAAAAATAATCAGCAATACCAACATAACATCAATGTAAGGTACTACATTGATCTCAGCCATCGGTTTACGACGTATTCGTTGTTTATGGTTAGCCATCGAGATAACTCGTTTTAACTATGTTGACGTTGCAATATAGAAGAAAACTCTTCTAAGAATGTATCGTATCGACTAATTAAACGTTCCACTTTATTGGAATATCGATTGTAGGCGACTACCGCAGGAATAGCAGCAAATAAACCCATCGCTGTTGCGATCAATGCTTCAGCAATACCTGGGGCAACCATACCCAATGTCGCTTGTTGGACTTCACCCAAAGCCATAAATGAATTCATAATGCCCCATACGGTTCCAAACAATCCGATGTATGGACTGATTGAACCTGCTGTTGCTAAAAACGGCAAGGATACTTCTAATTGATCAATTTCACGGGCAAGCGATATACGCATAACCCGTTGTGCACCTTCCAATACCACTGGTGAAGTTGGGGCTGATTTTTTCAATCTTACGAATTCTTTAAAACCGACTTCGAAAATGCCTTCCATGCCCCGACTTGAATGAGGGCGAGCAGAAATATCTTCATAGAGTTTATTGAGTTCATTGCCAGACCAAAACTTATCTTCAAAAGAATCAGCATCACGCTTAGCTAGATTTAACTCAGTACGTTTTCTAAAGACAATTGTCCATGAATACAATGAGATAGCCAACAACGTTAGCATCACTAATTTTACTAATAAACTGGCTTCAGAAATAAGGGTCACTAAAGAAAGGTCAGCACTCACCTTGTATCTCCGTCAAAATAAATGAAGGTATCGAAATAGCTCGAAACCTAGTGGCATCTAAACACGCAATTTTGACTGTAGCATCACACAACAGTTCATCACTGCGAACAATTTTTTGTTCAAATTCAAAACTGGCGCCCGAAACTTTGCTTACCGTTGATATAACGACGATTTCATCATTAAATCGTGCCGGACGGCGAAAATTCAACTGCATCGAATGCACAGCAAAAATACAGTTATGTTCTTTATTGAGTCGATCTTGTTCAAAACCAAGATTTCGCAACCATTCGGTGCGCGCTCGTTCCATAAACTTAAGATAGTTAGAGTGATAAACCACACCACCACTATCTGTATCTTCATAATAAACGCGAATTGGCCACACAAAATCAGACATTAGTTTTCACCTATTGTCTGTGATGGTGTTAGACCTAAATGCAGCCAGGCACGTTTGGTTGCAATTCGGCCTCGCGGCGTACGCATAATAAAGCCTTCTTGAATTAAAAAAGGCTCTAATACATCTTCAATGGTGCCACGTTCTTCACCGATGGCAGCGGCAAGGTTGTCAATACCAACCGGACCACCATCAAATTTCTCAATAATCGCTGACAGTAATTTACGATCTAGCATATCAAAGCCATTGTCATCGACATCAAGTAAATTTAATGCTTGTCGCGCTACTTCGGCAGTAATATTGCCATCAAATTTAACTTCGGCATAGTCACGAACACGACGTAACAAACGATTGGCTATACGCGGTGTGCCTCGTGAGCGACGGGCAATTTCATTAGCACCACTTTTCTCAAGAGCCACACCAAAAATACGTGCACTCCGTTCAACAATAGTTGTTAAGTCATCACTATTATAGAACTCAAGTCGCTGCACAATACCAAAGCGATCACGTAACGGCGATGTTAAAGAACCGGCTCGTGTTGTCGCCCCAACTAGGGTAAATGGTTCTAAATCAAGTTTAATCGAACGTGCGGCAGGACCTTCCCCGATCATAATATCGAGCTGATAGTCTTCCATCGCAGGATAAAGTACTTCTTCGACTATTGGGCTTAAACGATGAATTTCATCAACAAACAGCACATCATTTGGTTCAAGATTAGTCAACAATGCAGCTAAATCACCAGGACGCTCCAGCACCGGACCTGAGGTCTGTTTCATATTAACGCCCATTTCATTGGCAATAATATGGGCAAGTGTTGTTTTACCAAGACCTGGTGGTCCAAAAATAAGCGTGTGATCTAATGATTCTTTACGATTTCTTGCCGCAGCAACAAATAGCTCCATCTGTTCACGCACAGCGGGTTGACCAATATAATCTGCTAGTTTACTCGGACGAATAGCATTATCGACATCATCATCCATCAAAGCTATTCCTGTTATAAAGCGTTCATCCATACCTTAACTTCTCTGCAACGCTTGGCGTATCAGCTGTTCGGTCGAAAGACCTTCACTCGCTAAGCTACGGATCATCTTATCAGCTTCTGTGGCTTTATATCCGAGCGCAATTAGGGCTTCTATAGCTTCATCTTTAGCACCCGCTAAACTTGCTGCTTCCGATAACACAGGTTTTAAGCCCATAGCACCACTGACTTCTTTCAGGCGATCTCGCATTTCGATAATTAAACGTTCGGCTGTTTTTTTACCGACACCAGGTAGTCGAGTCAGACTAGCAGCATCACCTTCTTGTACACTGCGAGCAAAATCATCGACATCACTACCCGATAGGATCGTTAGTGCAAGTTTTGCACCGACACCATTTACTTTTAATAAGCTACGAAACAGTAAACGCTCACGTGTTGTGGCAAAACCATATAATAGTTGGGCATCTTCACGCACCACAAGATGGGTGTATAAACTTACTTCTTCATTTAAAGCAGGTAAATGAATAAACGTCGACATCGGGGCAGCCACTTCATAGCCGACACCTTGCACATCAATCACCATGTCAGGGGCTTGTTTTTCTATGATTATTCCGCGTAATCGTCCGATCATCGGCTGTAACGTCCTCCGCGACGAGAGGTTCGCATACCTTCCGGCAATTTGCTGCCAATAGCATTACCAACAGAGGCAAAGTTAGCATGTGTCATAGCACACGCTAACGCATCTGCGGCATCTTCTTCTGGCATTTCAGGCAGCGATAAAATCACTGACATCATATATTGCACCTGGTCTTTCTTGGCATGGCCGTTACCGACCACAGATTTTTTTATTTGAGTTGCACTGTATTCATGCACAGTAAGATTTTGATTTACTGCTGCACAAATTGCTGCACCTCGTGCTTGTCCTAACTTTAATGCTGAATCGGCGTTTTTATGTAAAAACACTTTTTCTATTGCCATCATTTCTGGTTGATAACGTTCGATGAGGTCAGTTAAGCCAACAAATATTTGGCGTAACCTATCGGCAAAATCACCATCACCTACTAATAATCGTCCATTAATGACGTGCTTAATTTTCTTGCCTTCAAGCTCAATAATGCCAAAGCCTGTTTTACGTGATCCAGGATCGATCCCTAAGATACGCGGCATGAAAAGTCGGCCTTAATCATCATTCAGTTGGGCCATGACCTCATCGGAAAAGTCAGCATTACTGTAAACCTGCTGCACGTCATCCAAATCTTCAAATGCATCAATCATTGCCATCGCTTTACGGGCATCGTCCACATCCAAGCTTACCGTTGTTTCAGGATGCATGGTGACTTCTGCTGATGTTGATTCCAGACCAGCATTATCCAAGGCATCTTTTACCGCAGCATAATCTTCTGGTGCAGTGAACACATCAATTGAGCCATCGTCATTGGTCACAATATCTTCAGCGCCAGACTCTAATGCAACTTCCATCACAGCATCTTCATCAGTACCCGCAGCAAATGAAATGATGCCTTTTTTATTAAACAAGTAGGCAACGGAACCATCAGTACCCATATTGCCGCCACGTTTTGTAAAGATATTACGCACAGCCGCCACAGTACGATTACGGTTATCGGTCATGCAATCCATCATAATGGCAATACCACTTGGGCCATAACCTTCATAACGAATTTCTTCATAACTGACACCATCCATCTCACCTGCACCACGTTTGGTTGCACGTTCAATGACATCACGTGTCATGTTACCACTGAGCGCTTTATCAATCGCTGCACGTAAACGAGGATTATTCGCTGCATCGCTACCGCCTTCTTTAGCTGCAACAGTAATTTCACGAATAAACTTAGTAAACAATTTGCCGCGTTTGGCATCTTGCGCACCCTTACGATGCTGGATATTCGCCCACTTACTATGACCTGCCATCTATCTTTACCTCTTTAAATCTTTTTTAGTTTGTATCGTGAA
Source organism: Methylophagaceae bacterium (assembly GCA_041600795.1). GTDB lineage: Bacteria > Pseudomonadota > Gammaproteobacteria > Nitrosococcales > Methylophagaceae. Next base: position 6,275 of record JBFIJJ010000111.1, read on the forward strand.
AACTATCGGCTTAAACGTGTGAATTCCAATTACGATACATCGCTGCTCGACCATATACTTGGTCAAAATACATTGCTTGTAATTGCTCAGTGATAGGGCCGCGACCACCATTACCGATAACACGATTATCTAACTCACGGATCGGTGTTACTTCTGCCGCTGTACCAGTAAAGAACGCTTCATCAGCGATATACACTTCATCACGTGTGATTTGTTTCTCAACAATTTTCAAACCGATATCTTCAGCCAAGGTCAGGATAGTTGCACGAGTAATACCTTCTAATGCTGCCGTGAGTGTTGGTGTATAAAGCACACCATCACGAACCATAAAGAAGTTCTCGCCACTACCTTCAGCAACAAAGCCTGTCGCATCTAATAATAAGGCTTCATCGTAGCCACATTGAACAGCTTCTTGTAATGCCAACATTGAGTTCATGTAGTTACCATTTGCTTTGGCTTTACACATCGCAATATTAACGTGATGACGTGTGAATGATGATGTTTTAATACGGATACCTTTCTCCATATTTTCAGCACCAAGGTATGAACCCCACTCCCACGCGGCAACCATAACATGCGATTTAAGGTTATCAGCACGAATACCCATGCCTTCACTTCCGTAAAACACCATTGGACGCAAATACGCTGATTCCAAATTATTGTCACGTACCACTGCTTTTTGAGCTTCGTTGATTACGTCTTTATCAAATGGCATTGGCATGCCCATGATTTTTGCTGAGCGGAATAAGCGGTCAGTATGTTCTTGCAAACGAAAGATCGCAGTACCTTGATCCGTTTTATATGCACGCACGCCTTCGAACACGCCCATGCCATAATGCAATGTATGTGTTAACACGTGTACTTTTGCTTCACGCCACGGCACCATTTCGCCATCTAACCAGATAACGCCGTCCCGATCTGCCATTGTTGCTGTAACCATAATTACCTACTTTTTCGTCTAAACGTCTAAATTAGTTATTGTTCACTAAACCACTTCTGCCACAGTGCAGCCACATATGTCTGATACATTGCGACATCTTCAATTGGTACAACTGCTGGCGCATCTTGCAATACACAATGATTCGCCAAATGTCGATAAAATCGATATGCATCTGCCAACACGCTGGCAGCTTGGTCGTCCAGTTTACCTGTTGTCTCTAACGCATCCAAAATTCTGATATTGTCAGTTCTGACTAATAATTCAGACGAGGATGATGACCAAGCAAGAACCGCATATTGCACCATAAATTCAATGTCAGTGATACCACCTACACCTTGTTTTAGATCAAATAGTTGCTTGGTGCTCTTATCTAATTGCGCACGCATTTTAGCACGCATCTCACTGACTTCTAAGGCCAATGCGGTTTGATCACGCTGTTTTGCTAAAATAGAGCAACGTATTTGTCCCACCTGCTCAGCTAAATTGCGGTCTCCGGCGACACAGCGTGCACGCACTAAAGCTTGATGTTCCCATGTCCACGCATCATTTTGTTGATATTCTGCGAAACCTGACACGGTTGAAACTAATAAACCCGAGTTGCCATTCGGTCTAAGTCGCATATCAATTTCATACAAAATACCGCTTGGCGTCGTCGTATTAAGTATATGAATCATGCGTTGCGCTAAACGTGTGTAAAACATCATCACATCAACCGGCTTATCACCATCAGTCATGCTGTTTTGTTCAAAGTCACGATATAAAAACACTAAGTCGAGATCAGAACCATACCCCATCTCTAATCCACCCAGCTTGCCATAACCCAAGACAACAAAACCTGACTGTTCTAAATCTGTTTCATCAGTGGCGGGTGGTTTACCATGTTTGGCAACAAGGTGCTGCCATGCCAATAGCATCACCTGTTCCAACTGCAATTCAGCAAGCTCGGTTAATAAATCGCCGACACGCATTACCGGCAGTAAATTACTAATATCAGCAGCAGCGACATGTAGCGTTACAAGTTGTCGAAACTCGCGTAATTTTTCCATTTTCTGCTCAAGATCATCGTATCTAACAGAAGCTAACATCGCTAATAATGCCGTTTTTTGTTCTGAACGTTCGGGAACGGCATATAACGTCCGTGGATCGAGCAAGGCATCTAACAAAACAGGATGTTTAGTCACATTGCTGCTAATCCATGAACTGGCAGCATATAACTTGACTAATTGTGACAACGCTAATGGATTCTCAATTAACAGCGACATATACGCAGAACGACGCATGATTGCTTCCATTAGCGGAATCAGCCGTGACAGGCACAGATCTGGCTCAGCCATATTGGCAGATGCTGCTTGCACCAAC
>JBFIJJ010000112.1:0-8556 GCA_041600795.1 Methylophagaceae bacterium
ATGTGGATTGGACATTGTTGGAAATATTTCATCTGGTTCGCCTAATAAACCAAAGTTTGCATACTCTTTATCAAACACATTGTCGACTTTAGCAAATAACTTAATAGTTGACGTCACTTTGTAATCCGCATGCAAATTAACCACGGTATAACCGCCAGTTTTATCTAACTGATTAGATTCATCACCGCGATAATATTGGCCTGAATTAACAATTGCATCAGCACCAAGAGCAAACTTAGGTGTGAATTGATAATCAGCAGCTAATTTCAGATTATGGGCTGGTATCCCGGGCAATCTATCACCAGATTGAACTTGAATATCACCACTACCATCAGCATCCGGATGGTTAGGACTGCTCATTGTGAAAGGTGTTCTAAATTCAGCTTTAACAAATGAATAATTTGCTGCCCATGACAAATCGCCATAGTCACCTGACAGTCCAAGTTCTACACCTTGGCGTAAGGTTTCACCAACATTGTCAAAATAGCCGGTATTTCCGGTTGCACCACTCGTACTTTTAAACAAGATATCGTCTTGGTTTTTGGTGTGGAACACACCTGCATTCCATGACACAACATCATTAAATGTTCCACGAAGACCTGCTTCCCAACTCTTTGCAACGACTTGTTCTAATGGTGGATCAGCCAAAAATGCATTAGGTAACGTACATGGATCATTTGGATCTGAACAGCCTAATTCAGATGGTGTCGGTGCCCGAGATGATTCACTATAACTTACGTAAGTATTTGTCGCCTCAGTAAGGTTATACGTCACACCGGCTGCTGGATTAAAGCGTGTATAGGTGTGAGTAGCATTAATTGATGATGTTGGATCTAAGTTATCGACGACCTTGATTTGTGTATTGTTATAACGACCACTCAACGTCACAGCAAGGTCTTCTGTTACCGATAAGGTATCAGTAAAGAATAAGCTATAACTTCTATTGCGTGATGACACATCAACGGCATCGTCGCTCACAAATAAACCTGAACTCGTAGTACCACGATCAGCCGTTATTTCAGCAACTTCAACTGTTGAACGATAATCGCTTTGACCTTGGTCATAACTAGCGCCAGTAACAAACTGGTTTTCCATTCCCATCAGATCATTAAGGAACGTTAACTGTCCCATTAGACCACCGCTATCCTCTTCAAGAAAACCACGGTTATTTACAGCATCAAAACTATCTGCAATTGGATTACCATTTTGATCTAGGATTTGTGTAATACCATCGTCATCGACTAGGAATCCAGCATTATCATCAAAAGGTGTACCATCACCATTAAAACTATCAGTGTTGCTATGACGATAATAAGCATTACCCGCAGCCATTAACGTATCGTTAATCCAGTGACTAGCACTTAAATTAAGCAACTGCATATCATTTTCAGTACTATCAGGCCATGTAAAGGTAGCTGTACGGTCTTGTGCTATCAATTCAACAGGGGCTGGACCGTTACCATTTAGTGCATTATCTATCGCAGTTAAACTCAAGTCTAACGTTGTGGTATCACTACGCCAACCAACATTGGCAAAGGCCTGTTTCACTTCTGAATCTGAGTGATCACGCCAACCATCTTCTTTAAACCAGTTGCCAGTGACAAAATAACCTAAAGAACCATCATTGCCACCTGATTCAAACTCCCCTGCTCGGCGATTAAATGAACCTGCATACGCTTGAGCAGAATGGCCTTCATGGGTAAAACCATTTTTTGTTTGAATCGATAAAGCTCCACCCAATGTGTTCAAACCAAATAAGGGATTTGAACCCGGCATTAGGTTGATACTCGCAATAGCTGATTGAGGAATCGTATCCCAATGCACATTATCACCAAACGGTGCATTTAAACGAACACCATCCATATAAACGGCAAGACCTTGCGGCATACCTAATAATGGTGTTGCTGTAAAACCACGGTATTGAATATCTGGTTGATAAGGATTATTTTGAGCTGAATTGACATTAACACTGCTCAATGTACGACTCATAAAATCGCTCAGATCAAGGCTTTGAACTTTTTCAATATCTTCTGAACTAGCCGATTGCACATTAGTTGCAATCATATCCGCAGGTAAGCCCACACCATGCAATGGCGTTGTGCCTATAACTTCAATATTGCTCAGTTCAACACTGTCTTCAGCATAACTGTTTGATGCAGTTAATGCTGTTGCCAGCATGACCGCTAGGATTTTACGATTTTGTATTACATTCATCTCTCTTTGGAACTCTCTTTGTAATTATTATTAATATAGTGAATTAGTTTTAGTACTTAACGTTTTGCTTATCTGATTTAAGCTTTAAATTATTGAAATTCGTTATGCGCATCATAGAAGACGATGGCACATCTACCATATAGGAAAATTTCCTTTTTATTTAAAGCAGAGCATTGTCTTAGCACGTTTGAGGCACTTTAAAATGCTAGTTATATAAGCAATAAATAACACTTACATCAAAACGCACGGTGTTGATTGGTTGTTGAATAGCCTTCTTTTTAAAATTAGCACTGTTATGATAACGCGTAATTTTAGCGTACTAATGCCACTTTTCTATAGTCTACTTTTCAGAGGTTAATTGATGTTCAGAGTCATGAGTTTACGAACCTTAATTAATCTAAGAATCATTTTCTCAGTCTTAATCATCATTGTTCTTGGTGGCTCATTAGCTGTCTGGCAAGCTAAAACCTCTGTCGATCGAGAGGTCAACGCCTCGTTTAACCTTGCTGTAGAAATGATCAACACTGGCATACAGCAATATGAAGAATCTGAGAACACATTACACTGGCATCAGATCTTTTCAGCATTACAACACTCTCGTCATATCAACGTAAGCATAATTGATGACAGTGGCCAACAAACTGCCCTGATTGGCGCTGATAACAAAGAGAAATTCGATTTAGCCCCCGCTTGGTACAAAAAACTGGTTGTCACCAAGCAACGTACTAACGAATTTTCAATCACGATGAGTGATAAGTCTATTCAACATATTGTGGTGACATCTGATCCCAATGATGAAATATCAGAAGCATGGAACGAATCTCAGGCCTATCTTTGGTCAATTTTTGTAATGATGTTGATCATTTTTATCACACTCAATCTGGTTTTTCATACCGTATATCGCGCTGTAGGCAGTATCTTGTCTGGCCTTCGTCAAGTAGAGTCAGGTCAATATGAACATGTATTGCCTAATTCAAAGATTAGCGAGTTTGACTCAATCGCCACTGAAATTAACAGCCTTTCAAATATTCTCGCTGATGCCAGACAAAAAAATCGTGCTTTAGCAAGGCATACCATGCAAATTCAAGAACAAGAACGGCAAACCATGTCTCGTGAACTACATGATGAAATGGGCCAATCTATCACGGCGATCAAAGCCATGTCTGTTGCCGTTAAACAACCTGACACTGATGTAAAATTTATTGCAGATTCAATTATTGAGATTTGTGATCACTTATCGCTAGTCACTCGCTCAATGATGCGCTCCTTACACCCTTTAAGCCTGAGTGAACTGGGCTTGGGTGCCACACTCAAAGAGTTAGTTAATGAGTGGCATCGTCGACATGCTGATATAAAAATAGAATTGCGTTACGACCAAGACCTAGATCTAATCAGTGATGAAGTGGCCATTCATGTTTATCGAATAGTACAAGAATGTTTAACCAATATCGTGCGTCATGCCAAAGCAGAAAAAGTGGACGTTATTCTTCAGAAAATAAACAGTGTTCAAACACCACTGATTGAAATCAACGTCATTGATGATGGCATCGGTGGCAATTCAGAAGGCAATGGTTTTGGTATTCGTTCCATGCGTGAACGTGTCGAAAGCATGCAAGGCAGCTTTAGTTTTAACTCAACTGCAGGTCAAGGCGTCACCGTCACAGCCAGCATTCCCTTTATTACCGAGCCAGAAAATAATGACTAAAATAAGTGTATTACTGGTTGATGATCACGAAGTCGTTCGAGCAGGTTTCAAAATACTACTGGCTTCACAACCCGACATTGGCGAAATCACAGACATCAATCGTGGTGAACTCGTTGCACAAGAATATGCTCGTGTAACGCCTGATGTAGTAGTCATGGACTTATCTATGCCTGGTATCGGAGGTCTAGAAACAATTAGAAGATTAGTCAAACAAGCCCCCAAAGCGAAAATATTAGTCTACAGCATTCATGACGAATCTATTTATGTAGAAAGAGCACTGCAAGCTGGTGCCAGTGGCTATGTCAGCAAAAATAGTGCAGCAGAAATCCTCGCCGTAGCTATAAGGAAAGTCGCTGAAGGCGAATCCTATATCGAACAAAAATTGCTACCCGAAAGCAATGACGTAAGGCAAAACTCACTCCCACAATACAAAGATATGATTGATTCGCTCTCCCCTCGTGAATTCGAAGTCTTCTGTCGCCTAGCCAAAGGCATGACAGTACACGACATATCGGAAAATCTTCACCTAGGCTATAAAACTGTGGCGAACTACAGCACCCAAGTAAAAGCCAAACTGAAAGCAAATAGCGCGGCAGAAATTGCTAATATCGCCATGGTTTTGGGTATTATCAAACCGTAAAGAAAACAACTATAAATAGTGTTGACCTGATGCAGTGAGCTGAACAGCAAAGTGTGAATATTGACTCGACAGTCCGTTAAGTGCCAACAGCAGTCATATTATCTAGAGTCTCCTCACGGCATTCAATGAATCCAATAAAAATCATCAACGTACTAAAAAGGATTTAGTCCCCACTCATCTGAGAGGTTGTCATTGACTGTTTTCCATTATTTCGACGATATACAAATATCAACCAAATAAAGGCGCCTAAACAAAAAATTGATTGGGTATAAACATGATTTTTTTTGGCATTTGTATATTTCTTCTTTTGATCTTCATAGGAAAGAATAACGCGGTCTTTCAGCTCTAACTGCATCAAACGGTTATGCGTGAAGAACAAATCAATAGAAGTGTTATATGAATATATTTTTACTTGTTTTCCTACAAAAAAATTATAGTCTTCTGGGTTTAAACAATTAGTTCTTCCTGAGCTAACAATCCTGCAGCTAAACTTTATTGTTTCGTGACCATCTTTTATTGCAACAAAAGAATTTCTTTTCCCCTTAAGATTAAATAACTCACCTTCATAAACCTCCAATTCATTAAAGTTTGGTATAGAAAGTATTAGTACGTTTCCATCTTTCATCAATGCTGCAAAAAACATAAACAAAAAAAGTAGCCATGCAACTAATTTTGAATTGTCATTTTTCACTTGACCGCTACGCTCAGGGCTCATACTTTATCTCGTTCTCAAACTCATCATAATTCTGAAGTAAAGGAGCCAAGAAGAACTCAATAATTCGCCTTGTTCCAGTCTGCCATTAGTAGTCATTCATAATTCCTGTTCAGCTTGTGGATTTAGGGTCGAATTTTCCATAATGTTTTCCTTTTAGCTCTAGTTAATAATGTAGTTTTAGCAAGACTTCCTTTCAAACACGTTCGCTAAGTCAATAATGAGCGCCATACCATCAATCGAGTGCTACCCTGCGCCAAAAGCAAAAATAACTATCACTAGCTAATTAATGAACTTACTACATACATACTCAGTACGAATGGAACAAAAACTAATTCAAAAATAACTGATAAATAGAAGAATACAGGTCGGGTGAATATATCCTTATCAAGCGATTTGACATTCTTGCCTTCGCGTATAGCGATTGCTTTTAGGCGTTTATAAACCCACATGGAAAACAACCCGTATAAAAGTACTTCTGTTGGATTTCCAAACTTAAATGATATTTCCAAAAAAAAGGGAAATACGGCCCCCCCCTGTAAAAGCAGAAATTAGTATTAAATAAGCATGTTCAAATCTTATTTCTATTTCATCATTATGATATTCGGACATTATCTATTCTCCCCTCCTTGTTTATGTATTTATGTCATCCATGACATTAATAAAGCAATCATAATTAGCACTAGGCCAAGCCCAATTATGTAATGACCATCGACAGTTAAATCTAATCGCGGCTCTACTCTCATCAACTGCATTAATATTGGTGCAACGAACCAGAGTATAGGAATAAGAAATATCCCACCCGATGGAGAGAATAACCAATTAATCCAATCGGGCAAAAAATCTGTTGTGGCACTGAGTATAGCAATAGGCAGGAGCAATACTGCTCCACTAATACTCATCGCGATAAAACGGTTATTCATAATACTGACCAATATAAGGCTTTAGTAAAGGTAGTACATATTCAAAAATTCCTACAAAAATAGAAATAAATAGCAACCAATAAATAATGGTCATTAGAAGTGAACCAGAAAATCTTCGCTCCCAAAATGAGCTAAACGACATAAATAGAAACCAGAGGGGAATAAATAAGCTGGCACTAAGTACCAAACCTATTATTGATGTTGGTTTTGTTACTAAGTATGAAATTCCTATGAGTATTGAAAAATTAATAAGCTTTTCAAACCAAATTCTATTTTTATTTGTAAGCATTCTTTATACATCCGTTGTATAACGCCCGCTTCAGAGACGCTAGCTTGAAAGCATCCTATTTGACGTTTGTTAAATTTTTTACTCAACAACAGTTGGCGGCAAGTAAATAGTAAATTCATTAATTGGTTCGATTAATACGCTATAAGGTGAGTTTTGTTCTGATATTTTTACAATATTGAGATCAGACAAAAGCTTGAAATTAGCTGATATGAGCTTGGCAGGCCTAACTTCTAGCTCCTTGTGCCAAACTCGATAAGTACCAAGTTTGTTGTCACTTCGATAGTAAAAACCAGCTAAAGGATGAGTAAGGTAGACTAGGGCTGATTCGACATCGGGGAAGCCAGGGAAATCAAATTTATCAGATTTTGATTGAGCCAATTCTACCGAGGCAGGTGCCCAATCAGATGTTGTTTGCATATAGTACTTTTCGTAAAGACCACTAGCTTCATCTAAGATACAGTCGAAACTAACCCTTCCTGAATGCCAAGGAAGATTCCATAGGTGTTTGGGCACGGCAATAGTCCACGAGTCTAACGTCGTACCTAGGAACCAAACGCAACGCTCGCCAGTTACTTTGTCAATAATGTAAATACGATAGTTTGTTTGCCCCATCGTAAACTTGGGGAACGGAAATACTGCTGATGTGAAATCGACATCAATAAAGGGGACCACGGATATGAGTCCCATCTCTTGGCCATCAACTTCAACCGTGTCTAGTTGAAATCTATCTGGAAATATACCTTGAAATCTTTCCGCAGGAACCGCATAAGTAATAATTGCAAAATGCTTTAGACCACATAGAACGTCTATACCTCGTGGCTTCGGCTTCTCTATCAAATAATCTTTTATCTTCCGTGATTCTTGCACAATACTTCCTTGAAATTTAACTAGCATTTAGAACACAGTTTGTCCGATAACATAATTATAGATTTTGTAATGTGACATGCTTGAAACCTCCGTGTTTCAATAAGAAATGTGTTAGCGAAGTATATCGGCTATTTGTTCAAAGTGTCCACTTTGCTGATTTTATTATTCACTTGAAACGACCGCTTTGGGTCGAAAGCTGTCAGAGTAAATCTAGTTATAATGGTCGTGGATTATCAAGCCAAGCACATCAATAATGTGGTGGAATTTCATGTTGCTGACTATTTTCTTGATGCATGGATGTTTGCATTGTATTCATCTGCACTTTCAAGGTTTCAATGGCTAATTCCAAGCGCGATAGTTGATCTTGTTGATCAACAATCACCTGATTCAGCTCTTCAAGCAAACTATCTTGAAATGACACTTTCATCTGTAATTCTATAATTGCATCATCCATCTTAGTCATCCCCATCATATGACAGCGCTGGTGATAACCAACGTTCTGCAACGTCGATTGACCAGCCTTTACGCACAGCATAATCTTCCACTTGATCCTGATCGATTTTACCCAAGCCAAAATAACGTGATTCAGGATGAGCGAAATAGAAACCACTGACGGCTGCCGTTGGGAGCATGGCAAAACTTTCGGTAATCGTCATACCTGCATTTTTCTCAGGATCGATCAATTGCCACAACAAGCCTTTTTCAGTGTGATCTGGACATGCTGGATAACCCGGAGCAGGACGTATACCTTGATAATTTTCATCAATTAAGGCCTCGTTATCCAAGGCTTCATCAGGCACATAACCCCAATAGTCTTTACGAACAAGTTCATGCAAACGTTCTGCAAAGGCTTCTGCCAAACGATCAGCCAAGGCTTTTAGCATGATACTTTGATAGTCATCATGATCATTTTCAAAACGAGCTACATGCTCATCAATACCAATGCCTGCTGTCACAGCAAACGCACCAATATAATCGTTAACGCCACTGTCTTTCGGTGCCACAAAATCAGCTAGGGCTGCATTGGGCCGTCCCGGTGGACGTTCTGTTTGTTGACGTAAGCTATGCAAGGTCATCAATACCTCATCACGACTATCGTCTTTATAGACTTCAATATCATCGTCAATGACGCTATTGGCTGGGAATAAACCAAACACAGCACGTGCTGTCAGCCATTTTTCATCAACGATTTTAGTCAACATTGCC
>JBFIJJ010000113.1:0-8519 GCA_041600795.1 Methylophagaceae bacterium
CACTACAATTGATACTACGCAAATATTAGCTGCGTCGCGATTGGTGTCTGGTATTACTGGTTTTGCAGTGCAACCTAACAAGGCAATTGTTGGGGCCAACTCATTTGCTCACGAGTCGGGGATTCATCAAGATGGCGTGCTAAAAAGTCGTGAAACCTACGAAATTATGCGTGCAGAGGATGTGGGCTGGAATACCAATCGTATGGTACTAGGTAAACATTCCGGTCGTAATGCTTTCCGCACCCGTTTAGAAGAGTTGGATATTACGTTTGAGTCTGAAACAGAACTGAACGAAGCATTCAGACGTTTCAAAGAATTAGCTGACAAAAAACATGAAGTGTTTGATGAAGACCTACAAGCTTTAGTCAGTGATACTATTACGCCTGAAAATGAACGTGTGCGCCTGATTTCATTAAAAGTATGCAGTGAAACAGGGGAGATACCTGTTGCTTCATTGACGTTGTCAGTAGATGAACAAGAAAGTCATGTGCAAATGGCTGGAAGTGGTCCAGTCGATGCGGCATACAAAGCTATTGAGGCAATCGTAGAAAGTGGTACCGAACTTCAATTGTATTCGGTCAACAATATTACCAGTGGTACCGATTCTCAAGGCGAGGTTAATGTGCGACTTGAAAAAGGTGGACGTATTGTCAGTGGACAAGGTGCTGATACTGATATTGTTATTGCTTCGGCCAAAGCTTATATTAATGCGCTTAACAAGATTTTAGTGCCGATTGTTCGCGCCCATCCGCAAGTTTAATGCAGCTTAATTCTAGTCAATTATCAATACTTGCTGAGATCGGCATTCCTGTTTGGGAATTACGTCCAGCAAGTACTGCTCAAAACTTTGAGCTAGATACACACGGCTTGGAGCAAGTCTTATCGGATCAGACAGAAATACAACGTCAACAACCATGGATTGTTGTGACAGATGAAATTGAACCTAACTCGGCAAAACAGTCTTTGCTGTATGCTATGTTGAAAGCAATTAACCTGTCGTATGATGATGTTGCCGTTATTACAAGCACTGATTATTCGAGATTGGTGCTTGATTCGGCCAACAACAAAATAATGTTAGCTTTGGGTCATCAGGCATTAAATTGTATTAAAGGAATATCCGAATCTATCGAACACTGTCGAGGCAAGATACATCAGGTTGATATTGATACTGTCGTATCGTACGGACTAGATGAGCTATTAAATAATCCAACTAAAAAAGCCGCAGTCTGGCAAGACTTAGTCTTTGCCAAAAGGCATTATCAACAATTGGTGACGATTTAGTGAAAGCAAGACTTATGTTGGAAAGTGATATTTCTGAGGTCACTAATATCGAACAACAGGCCAACAGATTTCCCTGGTCGCGTAAGCACTTTGAAAGTAGCTTAAAAGCTGGGCATAACGCATGGGTGTTTAGTAATGAACAAAATGAGATCTTAGGTTTCACTATTGTTCAACATATTTTAGATGAAATGCATCTATTAAATATTTGTGTCAAACCAGCAGCTCAAGGTAAGGGCTATGGTCGAGAAATACTTAATCATATTATTGAGTTTTCTACGTCGCTTTCTGCAAATATCATTTTATTAGAAGTGAGACGAACTAACCTTAAGGCTCAGCAACTCTATTTAAACTCTGGTTTTAATGAAATGTCAGTACGCAAAAATTATTATCCGTCTGAAAATGGCTCTGAAGATGCTATTTTGATGGGAATGGATCTCAGTCTAATGTCGTTATTTGCTTGCGAATAATGATTATTCAGCCTTGCGTTGAACGCATTGCTCGCTTAGACTAACCAACTTAAATACTCGGTTATTTTTTTGTTTTACCTCTAGGAGATTTACCATGGCTTTTGAATTGCCACCACTACCATACGCAGATAATGCTTTAGAACCTACTATCTCTGCTGAAACAATCAGTTATCATTATGGCAAACACCATCAAACATACGTGACAAATTTAAATAATTTAGTTCCTGGTACTGAATTTGAAGGTATGTCATTAGAAGAAATTATCGTTAAATCATCAGGTGGTATCTTTAATAATGCTGCGCAAATTTGGAATCACACATTTTATTGGAATTGTTTAACTCCGAATGGTAAAGATGCGGTTTCAGGCGATCTTGCTGCTGCTATTGATGCTGCTTTTGGTTCATTTGATGAATTCAAAGCAAAATTTGCTACATCGGCAGCGACTAACTTTGGTTCAGGTTGGACATGGTTAGTTAAAAATACAGATGGTAGCCTAGAAATCGTTAACACAAGCAATGCTGGATGCCCATTAACATCTGGTCAAACACCATTATTAACATGTGATGTTTGGGAACACGCTTATTACATTGATTTCCGCAATGCTCGTCCAAAATATGTTGAAGCTTTCTGGACGCTAGTAAACTGGGATTTTGTTGCAGCTAATTTTGCATAAACTAAATTAGTTGGTTTATAAGCAAATTTTGCTTATAAATTGATAACGTTATAAAATACACGGTTTTTGATTATGGCAGTTTCGAAAGAAACTGCCATTTTTCGTTTTAGACACTTAAATCAAACGTCGAAATAGTATTAAGACTTTAGGTGTCCATGGAGTATATGGATTTGTAGTATGTCAGACACAGTAATGCCAACATATGGTCGCCAAGATGTCGCTTTTGTTTCAGGACAAGGTGCTTGGCTAACCGATTCACAAGGTAAACAGTACTTAGATGCGTTAAGTGGTGTAGCTGTATGCGGTTTGGGTCATGCCCACCCCAAAATTGCCGAGGCAATTGCTGAACAAGCACGCACCTTAATTCATACTTCAAACGTATACAATATCCCGCTGCAATCACAATTAGCAGACAAACTATGCCAACTGTCAGGCATGGAACAAGCTTTCTTTTGTAACTCGGGTGCTGAGGCAAACGAAGCTGCGATCAAAATAGCGCGTAAGTACGGTCATACTAAAGGCATTGATAAGCCAGTTATTATTGTCATGGATGGCAGTTTCCATGGTCGCACTATGGCTACTTTGACTGCAACAGGAAACCCAAAAGTTCATGCCGGTTTTGAACCGTTAGTTCAAGGGTTTGTTCGTGTTCCTTATAACGATTTTGACGCATTACGGATGGCGATTAGCCATTGGCCAGAAGCAGTCGCGGTTATGTTGGAACCTGTGCAAGGCGAGGGTGGTATCAAAATCCCTGATATTGATTATTTGAATCAAGTACGTAATTTATGCAACCAGCGTAAATTGTTGATGATGCTTGATGAGGTACAAACGGGTATCGGACGTACAGGCGAATGGTTTGCATTTCAACATGCTCAAAGTGTCATTCCTGACGTAATGATGCTGGCAAAAGGTCTTGGTAATGGTATGCCGATTGGTGCTTGCTTAGTTTCAGGTCCTGCTGTCGGAATTATGCAACCTGGTAACCATGGTTCTACCTTTGGTGGAAATCCACTTGCTTGCCGTGCTGCATTGACGGTATTAGACATTATTGAATCAACAGATGTGATGCAAAATGTTAAAACCTTAAATTCGACTATAGTTAAAGGGTTTGAGCAGGCACTGTCAAATTGTAATGGTGTGAAGGCAATAAGAGCAGCTGGTTTTATGTTTGGGATCGAGCTTACCATGCCATGTGGTGACTTGGTTAAGCTTGCGCTTGATAAAGGCATTTTGATAAATGTAACTGCCGATAAAGTTATCAGGTTGTTACCGCCACTAATTATTAATGCTGATGAAGCGCAACAAATTGTCGACGATGTTAGTCAATTAGTGCTTGAGTTTGTAGCATCACACGATATTGAGAGTGTTGCATAATGAGACATTTTTTAACGTTAAAAGATCTAACACCATTCGAATTAAAAGCATTGATAGCGCGTGCCATCGAATTAAAACGCATGCACAATGCTGGCGAAATATATGAACCACTAAAAAACAAAGTACTTGCGATGATATTTGAAAAATCATCAACACGTACTAGGGTGTCGTTTGAATCAGCAATGATTCAATTTGGTGGCGGTTCAATCTTTTTGTCACCAAACGATACTCAGCTTGGACGTGGTGAACCGATTGCCGATTCAGCTCGTGTGATTTCTAGCATGGTTGATGCGATCATGATTCGTACATTTGAGCATGAAAAAGTTGAAACCTTAGCAAAATATTCATCTGTACCAGTGATTAATGCACTGACTGATGATTATCACCCATGCCAGCTTTTAGCTGATATGCAAACATATCAAGAATACCGTGGCTCGATTGAAGGTAAAACAGTGGTATGGGTAGGTGATGGTAATAATATGTGCCATTCATATATTAATGCGGCTCAACAGTTTGGCTTTAAATTAAATATCGCAACACCTATCGGATATGAACCTAACGCTGATATTGTTGCTTCGGTAGACGCTGAAATCAATTTGTTCAATGACGTTAATAGTGCAGTAGTTGGCGCAGATTTAATTGTGACAGATGTATGGGCAAGTATGGGTCAAGAAGAAGAACAACGTAAGCGTGAACATGCTTTTGCACAGTTTCAAGTTGATCAATCGGTTATGGACTTAGCTCATAAAGATGCACTATTTATGCATTGTCTTCCTGCACATCGCGGTGAAGAAGTGTCAGCAGAAGTTATTGATGGACCTCAGAGCGTTGTCTGGGATGAGGCTGAAAATAGACTTCATGCACAAAAAGCTTTATTAGAGTTTTTATGCACAACAGCTAACTAAGTTGTCGTCTGAGTTGCTCAAGGCGTTCAGCTGTTCCAATATCTGACCATTGCCCAGAATAAAACACTGCTTTTGCTGCTTGCTGTTCAATAGCATTCAAAAGCAGTGGCTTTAACGCCAGCCGTTGTGGTTCATAATCCGAGAACAGAGCAGGGTCATAAAGACCTATCCCACTATACGTATATTTCTCGCTACCATTAATTGCTAAATGGCCTGATGAAGTAACTGCAAAGTCACCATCAGGATTATGGCTAGGGTTGCTCACCATGATCAGATGACATAATGTAGCTTGATTTAAGGTTAAGCTTGATAATGTTTCAAATGGATAATCTGTCCAAATATCACCATTAACAATAAGAAAAGGCTTATCGCCGAGAAGGGGTAAGGCGTTAATGATTCCGCCGGCTGTTTCTAAGCCACCTTCAGGTTCAGGCGAATAGGTTAGTTTTGCTCCAAACTGTTCACCATTTCCTAGTATTAATGGAAACTGCTCACCAAGATGTGCGTAATTAATGACAATGTCGGTTATGCCAGCCTTAACTAAGGCCTGAATTAAATATTCAATTAAGCGATATTGACCGGCTTGAAGTAAGGGTTTGGGTGTGTGATCTGTAAGCGGCTTTAGACGCTCGCCACGACCTGCAGCTAAAATCATTGCTTTCATAAGCGTGTTTCAAGCCCAGGTAATTGATCAATGAATTTTGACAGTTCATCTAATTCTGGATATCGATTGCATACTTGCTTAACGTAATGCAGTGTTAATGGTAAGTCATTCATATAATTAGTTTTACCATCGCGATAGTTTAGGCGACAAAAAATACCCAGTACTTTTAAGTGGCGTTGTATCCCCATCAAATCAAACCACCGTATGAACTGATCAAATTCAATATGGCTTAACAGGCCTTTTTTCTGTGCTTGATCATAATAATAACCTAGCCAGTTATTCAGGCGCTGTTGTGGCCATGAGATATAACAATCACGTAACAAAGAGACCAGATCGTAGGTAATTGGTCCAATTACAGCATCCTGAAAGTCGATAATACCTGGCAAACCATCGGCACAAATCATTAAGTTTCGTGAATGATAGTCTCTGTGCACAATAACTTGTGGCTGCTCTAGCGCACTAGCAATCAATGTTTCGAAAACAGTTTCAATAAAATCTGGTGCTGGTAGCGCCATATGTTTTTGCAGAAACCATTCTGGAAATAATGACATTTCTTTATGTAGCAGGGCTGAATCATAAAGTGGTAAGTCAATTTTTTCGCTTGGGCAGAGTTGAATGTCTATTAAGCTATCAATTGCGGTGTGATAAAGACTGTCACTTGTGTGTTCATTTAACTGTTGTAGGTAGGATGTGCTACCAAAATCAGCTAATAGTAAAAAACCCTGCGCTTTATCTTGAGCAAATAGTGTAGGCACATTGATGCCACATGAACTTAAGAATGTGGCAATCTGCACAAATGACGTTGTGTCCTCTAATTCAGGTGGTGCATCCATGACTATCCATGTTTGTTGGCCTTGTATCACCCTAAAATAACGACGAAAGCTGGCATCACTTGAAGCAGGTTCAAATTCAAAAATGGCTGAGGGCAATACTGATTTTAACCAGTTTTGGATATTTATTTGGCGCTGATCGTGTGACATGTTATGTTCGCTAACTCACATTAAGTTGTAAATGTTATTAATTGATAAATAAGAAATATTTTAAATTAAAATGGTGAAAGTTAGTTATCAATTCTGAGGTTTTGTCTATGCAGTGTATAGTATCTGATTTTGTTGGGATATTTTCTAATAATTGGATGTCACACTGTGGCTGTTTTTAACATCATACTAATAATAAATAACTTGGAGCTGAAATGAAAAAAATACTAATGTTAGTCGCTTTAACTGCATCTTTCTCCGCTGTTGCTGAGGAATCTATGCGGACTCCAGCTGATATGTCTGAAGATGCACAACACAAAATGTTTGAAATTAACATGGACTATAACAAATGCATGATGCAGTCACGTTTAGATGCAAGCGCACAACAAAGACAAGTGCAAGAAGCCGCAAATGAAATTTTAACTAAATGTGAAACTCATCTAGACGAATTAGATGCATTTCTAACAGCCAATGATGTTAATCCAGATCTTATCGTTGGAATGACCAAAAAATTACGCTCACGTGGTGCGCGTGAATTGATGACAAAAAGCATGAATAACATGGCAGCCCAAGCATCTGCTGTAATCAATGCTGAAAAGATTAAAGCAGAAGAAGCTCAACACTAAATCCTCAGTTATTAGGCTGAAGGATATCTATTCCTTCAGCTTTTAACATTTCTGTAAGCCTAATTAAGGGGAGTCCAATCAGAGTATTGGGATCATCACCACTTAATTTGTTGAACAAACTAATTCCAAACCCCTCGGATTTAAAGCTACCTGCACATTGATAGGGTTGTTCTTTGTTTAGATAAAACTCGATTTGTTGCAATGATAAGTCTTTAAACTCAACGCTGTATGATTCAACACTAGATTGAATATTACCAGTCCGACTATTGATTAAGGCTAAGCCAGTGACAAAGTACACTGTTTTACCTGATGCAGCTAATAATTGTTGAACTGCATTTTGATGATTGCCAGGTTTACCTAGAATAGCATTGTCTAATATCGCCACCTGATCTGAACCAATGATTAATGCGTTAGGGTAGTGCGTAGCTATCGCTTGTGCTTTTTGTTCAGATAAACGTTTGACTAAATCCCTCGGTTGTTCATTTTGAAATGGCTGCTCATCAATATCTGGCGAGGCAGTTTCAAACGGCAGGCCGAGTTTAGATAGAAGTTCAGCTCGAAATGGTGAACTAGATCCTAAAATAAGTTGTTGCATATTATGATGTCTTGTTAGGTTATGACGGTTGGTTCAGTTCGACCAGTCCGTTCAGTTATTTGGGCTAACTCATTAATCAGATCAATCAGTGGTTTAAGTGCTTTTTGTGTGTCTTGAGCCAGTTTTGAGCTGTCGTTTTCATAACTTTCAATATAAACACGCAAGGTGGCACCTTCCGTCCCTGTTCCTGATAACCGCACTACAATACGGGCGGCATCATCAAATCCAATTCGTAAGCCTTGATTAGAAGAAACGCTATTATCGACAGGATCTTGATAACTAAAGTTATCTGCATAAATCACTGTTCTTCCAGCCAATTGTTGTCCTACTCGAGCAGGGAATTGAGCTTCTAAGTCGGTCATTAATTGTTTGGCTATATCACTGGAAATGGCTTCATAATCATGGCGAGTATAATAATTGCGACCATATTCTTGCCAGTGTTGTTCAACAATTTGAGCAACAGACAATTGCTTTTTAGCTAAGATATTGAGCCAAAATAATACTGCCCATAAGCCATCTTTTTCACGGATATGATTTGAACCTGTGCCGAAGCTTTCTTCACCACACAATGTTGCTTTGTTTGCATCCAGTAAATTACCAAAAAACTTCCATCCGGTTGGTGTTTCATGACATTCAATACCAAGTTTTTCTGCAACGCGGTCAGGGGCCTGGCTTGTTGGCATAGAACGAGCAATACCACTTAAACCTGATTGATAGGCCGGTACTAAGTGTGCATTGGCAGCAAGGATGGCTAGACTATCAGATGGTGTGACAAAGAAGTTAGCACCTAAAATCATATTCCTATCGCCATCGCCATCTGATGCGGCGCCAAATGCAGGTGGATTTGGACCAAACATTTCTGCCACTAACTCTTCAGCATAGGTAAGGTTAGGATCAGGATGGCCACCACCAAAATCAGTCAAAGGGATACCATTAATAACTGTTCCGACAGGC
>JBFIJJ010000114.1:0-8478 GCA_041600795.1 Methylophagaceae bacterium
ACGTGATGACGAAGGCTTAGATATTATTCGTCATTCAACATCACATTTGATGGCGCAGGCCGTAAAACAATTATTTCCAGAAGCTCAAGTTACAATTGGCCCTGTTATCGAAGATGGTTTCTATTATGACTTTTCATATAAAGCGGGTTTTACACAAGAAGATTTGACTCGAATTGAAAAACGCATGGAAGAACTTGTGAAACAAGATATTCCCGTTGTGCGCGAAGAAATCTCACGTGAAGCTGGTATAGAAAAATTCCGTGCTATGGGTGAAGCGTATAAGGCAGAAATATTAGAGGCTATTCCTAAAGGCGAAACATTGTCTTTATACGGCCAAGGTGATTTTGTTGACTTATGTCGTGGCCCGCATGTGCCAAGTACAGGTAAGCTAAAAGCATTTAAATTGATGAAACTAGCTGGCGCTTATTGGCGTGGTAACTCTGATAATGAGATGTTGCAGCGTGTGTATGGCACAGCATGGGGTGATAAAAAAGCATTAAAAGCATATTTACACCGACTAGAAGAAGCAGAAAAACGCGATCATCGTAAAATTGCCAAAAACCTCGATCTTTTTCATATTCAGGAAGAAGCAACTGGTATGATTTTTTGGCACGATAACGGCTGGCGTATTTATCGTGAAGTCGAGAACTACATCCGTTCCGTGTTGCGCGACAATGATTATCAAGAAGTTAGAACACCACAAGTAGTTGATCGCTCTTTATGGGAAAAATCAGGCCACTGGGATAAATTCAGTGACATGATGTTTACTACGCATTCGGAAAATCGTGATTACGCGATTAAACCGATGAACTGCCCATGTCATATCCAAGTATTTAATCAAGGCTTGAAGAGTTATCGTGATTTACCATTACGTATGGCTGAATTTGGTTCGTGTCATCGCAATGAACCTTCAGGCACACTTCATGGTTTGATGCGTTTACGCGGTTTTACTCAAGATGATGCGCATATCTTTTGTACAGAAGACCAAATTCAATCTGAAGTATCGATTTTTATCGATTTATTACAAGATGTTTATGCTGATTTTGGATTTAACGAAATTATCGTTAAGTTATCGACTCGACCAGAAAATCGTGTTGGCAGTGATGAGGTCTGGGATAAAGCAGAACATTCACTTGAACGCGCTTTAAATGACAAAGGATTAGAGTGGGATCTGCAACCAGGAGAAGGTGCCTTCTATGGTCCTAAGATTGAGTTTTCACTAAAAGACTGTTTAGGTCGTGTATGGCAGTGCGGTACTATCCAGGTCGACTTTTCAATGCCTGGTCGTTTAGATGCAACCTATATTGCTGACGATGGTAGCAAACAAGTACCTGTTATGTTGCATCGCGCCATCTTGGGATCACTAGAACGTTTCATTGGTATTTTGATCGAAGAGTATGCTGGAGCCTTCCCAACATGGTTAGCGCCACGCCAAGTTGTGGTGATGGGAATTAGTCAAAATCAGTCTGAATATGTGCAGAAAATTGCAAAAGAATTGCAAAATAAAGGATTTAGAGCAGATATAGACTTGAGAAATGAGAAGATAGGCTTTAAAATACGCGAGCACACATTGCGCCGGGTGCCATACTTAATTGTAGTTGGAGACCGAGAAGCGCAAGAAAACGCCGTGGCAGTACGTACTCGCAAAGGTGAAGACTTAGGTGTAATGACACTTGATGACTTCGTCACAACTTTGAATGAAGACGTCGCTAGCCGCGGTCGACTTATTTTAGAGGACTAAAAAAATCGCTACTGATGATAAACGGCTGAATGGTGAAATTACAGCCAAAGAAGTTCGCCTTACCGGCGCAGATGGTGAGCAATTAGGAATTGTTCCTTTAGCGAGAGCTAAGGAGCTAGCCGAAGAGGCTGATTTAGATTTGGTGGAGATTTCTGCGCAAGCAACTCCACCGGTTTGCCGTATTATGGATTACGGCAAGTATTTGTTTGAAGCTAACAAGCAGAAAGCAATTGCTAAGAAAAAGCAAAAACAAATACAAGTTAAGGAAATCAAATTTAGACCAGGGACAGAAGAAGGGGATTATCAGGTAAAACTACGCAACCTGATACGTTTCCTAGAAGATGGCAACAAAGCTAAAGTCAGTCTTCGCTTTCGTGGACGTGAAATGGCACACCAAGATTTGGGATTAAAGTTACTCGAACGAGTTGCTGAAGATCTTAAAGAATTGTCTGTTATTGAACAACATCCTAAGAAAGAAGGACGCCAAATGATTATGGTTTTGGCCCCAAGTAAAAAATAAACTTATTAATAAATAACGAATGCGGAGTTCGATATAATGCCAAAGTTAAAAACACACAGAGGTGCTGCAAAGCGCTTCAAAAAAACAGGTAGCGGAAAATTTAAACGTTCACAAGCGTTTACAAGCCACATCCTTACTAAGAAAAGCACTAAGCGGAAACGCCAATTGCGTTCTACATTGATGATTTGCAAATCAGATCACATGTCAGTTCGTAAAATGTTGCCTAATCACTAATTAAGGAGTTATCTCATGCCAAGAGTAAAACGTGGTGTAACCGCTCACGCGAGACACAAAAAAGTTATCGATCAGGCCAAAGGCTATAGCGGTCGTCGTAAAAATGTATACCGTGTTGCTGTTCAAGCAGTAACAAAAGCAGGTCAATACGCATACCGTGACCGTCGTCAGAAAAAACGTGTATTCCGTTCTTTATGGATTGCTCGTATTAATGCTGGCGCACAAGAATGTGGAATCACATACAGCCGATTGATCAATGGTCTTAAAAAGGCTGAAATTGAAATCGATCGTAAAATTCTTGCTGATTTAGCAATGAATGATTCTGCAGCATTTGCAGTTATTGCTGAAAAAGCAAAGGCTGCTTTAGCGGGCTAATATTGTCGTTTTAACGAACGATTAATACAGTACCGAATAATGAAAGGGGCCGTCTAACGGCCCTTTTTTGTTGGTAAAGAATTTTTCAGGTAGGTGAATTATGGCTGAGCTGGACTCACAGTTACAGGCATTGAATGACATTGTAGCAACAGCAAAAGATGCGATTGCTAACTCAGTTAACAATGCAACATTAGATAATGTTCGCGTCGAATATCTTGGTAAAAAAGGCAAAATAACAGCCTATCTAAAAGAATTGGGCAATGTTGGCGTTGAGGAACGTCCTGTTATTGGTAAATCAGTTAATTTAGCCAAGCAAGAAGTTGCGGGGCTTATCGAATCACGCAGCAAACTCTTAGCAGAACAAGCAATGAATGCTGCATTAGCTTCCGAAACTGTTGACGTATCATTACCTGGACGTGGTGAACAGGTTGGGGGCTTACATCCGATTACACGTACTCTGCAACGTATTGAGCAATACTTTCAACAAATTGGTTTTCAGGTCGCTGAAGGTCCAGAGATCGAAGATAGTACCCATAACTTCACAGCGTTGAACATTCCTGAGCATCATCCAGCACGTGCAATGCATGATACGTTTTATTTTAATGCTGAAACCTTACTTCGTACTCATACCTCTCCAGTACAAGTTCGTGTGATGGAAAAAGAGGAGCCACCACTTCGCATTATTGCACCGGGTCGTGTATATCGTTGTGATTCAGATCTAACTCACACTCCGATGTTCCATCAAGTTGAAGGTTTAATGGTGGATGAAAATGTCAGTTTTACTGACCTAAAAGGTATCCTTGCTGACTTTTTACAAGCGTTCTTCGAAAAAGATTTGAAAGTTCGTTTCAGACCATCATATTTCCCATTTACCGAACCATCAGCCGAAGCTGATATTGAATGTGTGATGTGTAATGGTGAAGGCTGTCGCGTATGTAGTCACACCGGTTGGCTAGAAGTCTTAGGTTGTGGCATGGTTCACCCGAAAGTATTTGAACACGTTAATATCGATAGTGAGAAATACCTAGGTCTTGCCTTTGGTATGGGGGTTGAACGTCTTGCTATGCTTCGTTATGGCGTCAATGATTTACGTCTGTTTTTTGAAAACGATCTGCGTTTTTTACGTCAATTTAATTAAGTTTGGAATAACACACGATGAAATTTAGTGAAAAGTGGCTACGTGAGTGGGTTAATCCTGAAGTAGATACAGATACATTAGTGGCAAAGTTAACACTTGCCGGCTTGGAAGTTGATGCAGTTGAACCTGTAGCAGGTGAATTTACTGGCGTTGTGGTTGGACAAGTTAAATCAGTTGAACCTCATCCTGATGCCGATAAATTGCGTTTGTGCCAAGTTGATGTTGCTGGTGATGAATTGCTTTCAATCGTCTGTGGCGCTGCCAATGTACGACAAGATCTAAAAATTCCTGTTGCTACTGTTGGTGCAGTATTGCCAGGTAATTTTAAAATTAAACCAGCAAAATTACGTGGTGTACCGTCATTTGGAATGTTGTGTTCATCAAAAGAGCTAGGCTTAACTGAAAGTGCTGATGGTTTAATGGAGTTAGTGGAAGATGCTCCAGTTGGCACTGATTTCAGAGTTTATTTAGACTTGGATGATGTGTCTATTGATGTCGATTTAACACCAAATAGAAGTGACTGTTTGGGTGTTGCAGGTATTGCCCGTGAAGTTGGCGTATTGACTGGTTGTGATTTGACTAAACCGGCACAAAAAACAATTAGTGAGCAAAGTCTAAAACAGATCTCGGTTAAGGTTTCAGATAAAGAGTCTTGCCCAAACTATGTGGGACGAGTAATTGAAAATATTAATGTAACAGCAAAAACGCCAGTTTGGATGCAAGAACGTTTGCGTCGAAGTGGTTTACGTTCGCTAAGTCCTGTCGTTGATATCACAAACTATGTCATGCTCGAATTGGGCCAACCAATGCATGCATTTGATCTTGATAAGATCAATGGAGGCATTAATGTTAGAACAGCATCAGCAAACGAATCTCTGACATTGTTAGATGGACAAGATATCAAACTGACTTCTGATACTTTAGTTATCGCTGATGACAATTCTGCCTTGGCTATTGCAGGTGTTATGGGTGGCAATAAATCAAGTGTTACCGATAGCACTAAGCATGTTTTTCTAGAGGCTGCATTTTTTAATCCTTTAGTAATCGCAGGCCGTGCTCGCGCTTATGGTTTACATACTGACTCATCACATCGTTTTGAACGTGGTGTTGATCCAGAATTAGCCTTACAAGCAATTAATCGTGCAACTGAGTTGCTATTGGATATTGTTGGTGGACAGGCTGGTCCTGTAACACAGGTAGTGTCAGATGCTGATTTGCCACAAGCACAACAGATTTTGTTACGTGCGAATCGTATCAAACGTGTGTTAGGTATAGAAATTCCAGCTAGTGAAGTTGAAGATCAATTAACTCGTCTAGGCATGTCAGTAAATGTAATTGATCAAGGTTGGCAAGTAACTGCGCCTAGCTTTAGATTTGATATCGCAATTGAAGTTGATCTGATTGAAGAACTAGGTCGTTTATATGGCTATGATTTGTTACCTGAAACGCGTCCACAAGGTACGGTGTTAACCGCGAATATTTCAGAACATCAGTTAGCCACACATCGATTGCAATCATTATTGGTTGATCGTGGCTATCAAGAAGCGATTACTTATAGTTTTGTCGATCCGTCAATACAGAAATATTTAGCGGTTGAGGGTGAAAGTGCGATTGAACTAGCAAATCCAATTTCTGCCGATTTGTCGGTGATGCGAACGTCGTTATGGCCTGGCTTAATTCAAGCACTAGTTCACAATTTGAATCGTCAACAAGATCGTGTTCGTTTGTTCGAAGTAGGCCGTATCTTTACGGGTACACAAGACAATGTAGAACAACATCGCCACATTGGTGGTCTAGTTTGTGGAAGTCGCTATGCCGAACAGTGGTCTGAAAAACAGCGCTCTGTTGATTTCTTTGATGTTAAAGCCGATGTTGAAGCGCTATTGGATCTAGGTCGCGATAGTGATATTCGTTTTGTAGCGGAACAACATCCCGCATTGCATCCTGGACAATCAGCACGTATTTATAAAGGCGAACAAGCGATAGGTTGGATGGGAGCATTACATCCACGTTTAAATAAGCCACTCGATATTAAAAATAGAGTCTATCTATTCGAATTAACATTAACTGATGTATTGGACGCTCAGGTACCCGCATTCACGCCAGTATCACGTTTCCCAGCGATTCGTCGTGATTTTGCATTACAAGTAGCTGATAAAATTACCCTTGGTGAAATTCAAGATTGCTTGCAAGGCATAAAATCTGATATTCTTAAAGGAATTCAATTATTTGACGTATATAGTGGAGAAGGTGTCGAGCTCGGATTTAAGAGTATTGCATTAGCATTTCACCTGCAACATGGTGAGCGAACCATGACTGATGATGAAGTCGAAACACTTATGACAGCTATAGCACAACGATTAGAACAACAACTTGGTATAATGATCAGATCGTAATATCAGATTGATTACAGAATATTTATAGAGGTAAACATGGCATTAACTAAAGCCGATATGACGGAACAACTTTACGATGAACTCGGATTCAATAAACGTGAAGCTAAAGAACTTGTCGAAATGTTTTTTGAAGAAGTCCGTTCAGCACTTGAGTCAGGTGAACAAGTAAAGTTATCAGGTTTTGGTAATTTTGAGTTAAGAGACAAAAGCGAAAGACCAGGAAGAAACCCAAAAACTGGCGAAGAAATTCCTATTAGTGCACGTCGTGTAGTGACTTTCCGGCCGGGTCAAAAATTAAAGGCGAGGGTGGATAATTATGCTAGAGGCAAGTAACAACAACGAATTACCTGTTATTCCAGGTAAGCGTTATTTCACAATTGGTGAAGTAAGTGAATTATGTGGTGTCAAACCACATGTTCTGCGTTACTGGGAACAAGAATTTTCGCAGTTAAAACCAGTAAAACGACGTGGTAACAGACGTTATTATCAACGCCATGATGTCGTGTTGATTCGTGAAATTCGCGGTTTGCTATATGAGCAAGGTTTCACTATCGGCGGTGCTAGACAGCGATTAGAAACTGAAGTTAAAGTTGAAGATAAGTCAGCCCAGACACAGGGTGATAAAAAAAGTATCATCCAAGAAATGCTGGCAGAGTTGGAAGATATTCGCGCTTTATTAGCGTAACATTTAGAACTAGCACAACCACACCAAACATCGATTTTTCGATATAAGTGTTTCGTGATGTGTAGTGGGGCAGCTCTTGCTTTACTACACATCACAATATTATTGAAATCATTTCCCACATTGTCATCAATCCCAAATAAAAATCAATTTTAGTACGAGAATTTGCGCCCCTCTGTCGCCAGATTTCCAAAGATTACGCTTATATTCAGTTAAGAAAAAGACTTTTTGGTTAACTGTTTAATGATGCAATGGCCTGTTTTTAGTTCAGAAAAATTCTATTTCCATAAAAATCTGATCATGTCAAGTTTAATTGTGGTATATTTAAGCCGTGATTTTTGATTGCAATGCTCCGTAAAAGGAGGAATTGTGAAAAATAATAGTAGGGGCTTCACTCTGTTAGAACTATTAGTAGTCATGGTTATTATTGGCTTGCTAGTAGGATATGTTGCACCCCGATATTTTGCACAGTTAGGAAAATCAGAAATTAACGCCGCACACGCACAAATAGATGCGTTAGAAACAGCACTTGATATGTACCGTCTGGATATGGGAGCTTATCCCACGCAAGATCCAGGCCTGCAAGCACTAATACAAAAGCCGGAAAAGGATTTAAGATGGAAAGGTCCTTATCTTGAAAAGGCAATTCCGCTAGATCCGTGGGGACAACCATACAACTACCGTATACCTGGTGAAGGAGGGGAATATGATTTATTTTCCTATGGTAAGGATCGAAAACTCGGTGGTACAGATGAAAACGCCGACATATTCAATCGATGAGTAGATTGGCTAATATGTCATGGAATATAGGCTACGAGTCGTTCGTTCGGCGGCTCAACCAACAGTCATCCTGCTGGAAGCAGAAAATGTAGAGCAGGCCAAGGCGTTAGCTGAGAAAGATGGATACACAGTTTTGTCTATCCGTCACCGTGGGTTTATGCTCAAAAAACATTATTTCCCATTGTTGTTATTTTGCCAGCAATTAACAGTATTACTTCAATCAGGATTACTGTTAACACAAGCACTTGAAACTTTATCACAGAAAGAAAAAAATGATGAAACCCGTGTTGTCATTGAACAACTTATTGTTTCGATAAGAGCTGGCAGAACATTCTCAGATGCACTTAGTGCTTCACCGATACATTTTTCCAACCTATTTGTGGCCATGGTCAGGGCCTGCGAGACAACAGGTAATCTGGCAGAAGGTCTTTCACGATTTGCTGATTATCTAGAACAAATTGATGTTTTGAAAAAACGTCTTATTTCGGCATCTATCTATCCTTCTCTCATTCTTAGCTTTGGCGGTTTAGTCATGCTATTTCTACTGGGCTATGTTGTGCCCAGATTCAGTCAGATCTATGAAGCAAGAGATATGGATTTATCATCAGCATC
>JBFIJJ010000115.1:0-8259 GCA_041600795.1 Methylophagaceae bacterium
ATTGTTTTTAGTGTTTGTCGTTATGGCAATTCAATATGAATCCCTGCTCAATCCACTGATCATAATTATCAGTGTTCCGTTTGCTGCTGTCGGTGTTGCATTAGCCATTGATGTCTTAGTGTTACCCTTATCAATGCCTGTTTGGTTAGGCATGATCATGTTAGTTGGTATCGTCGTGAATAACGCCATCCTATTAGTTGAATACATCGAACAAAACCGCCAACAACAGCATGATATCAATCACGCTATCATCACAGCTGCACGTCTTCGGTTACGACCTATATTAATGACAACGATTAGCACCGTAGTCGGCATGATCCCACTTGCAATGGGCTGGGGTGATGGTGCTGAAATGCTACAACCACTTGCTATAACCGTAGTTTGGGGACTAAGTTTTTCACTATTAGTGAGTCTTTTACTTGTACCCATCGTCTACCATTTATTCCACTCAATTCACAATAAAAACAGAACGTTAGAAAAAGGGCTATAATCATTCAAACACTATAAAACATGGATGATATTTCCTAATGGAAATATTTTTTGAACCTATTTGATGTTGATCACGACACAACAGATAACAACACTATTTGTTGTTTAACATCAAATACAGAATAAAAGGAATAGCGAAATGAATCCCATTAAATCTTCTATCTTAAGTGCAAGCTTAATAGCCCTTGCCCTTGCAAGCTCACAAACATATGCAACGTCTGGTACATCACAGTATGTTAAAGATGTACGATTATCATTCCCAGGCATGGCAGCGGTTATAAATATTGAAAATACCTCTGCCAATAAACACTTGAATGCTTTGGACCTTAAAGTAAAAACAAACGCTTTAAACTTTGACATTTCCGGTACCGTAGAATGTCAAGGAACAAATGTATCTATGGCTGCAGCATATGCTTTTTTCGGACCAGTCAATATTAGTGGTTCAGGCCTAAATACTAATGCCACCTTATACCAAGAGAACTCTATCGTCGTTTCTGAAGATGATGGCGGCATTGTTGAAAATTCTTCAGATACATTTACCGTTCCTCTAAACAGTATAAAAAATGGCCACCCTGCATTACGTATCGATGCATTAGAAGAACTAAATAAGAAACTTCAGGCCCATATTCAGGGTGGTGGCACAGCACTTGATTTTTATAAACACGATCAAGACATTGTGCTTCAACGCCCAATTTCACTTGGTGCGGTTTGTTCAAAAGAAAATAACCCTAATAAAGCATCTGCTGGTTACGAAACTAAAAATCACGTAGTTCAAATTAAATACAAAGGTGATCCAGCCTTAAATGAAACACCAGTATTAAATGCACAATTGAAAGGAAATATGGCAAACCAGATTGATGCTGGTGACCAGCCCTTTAAACTAAATAGCGCTGAATTTATGGCAAATATTCCACATCATTTTGGTCAATGCATACCTAATCAAAATCCAGTTATCCGTGTAAATTACAATATAACAGGAGATGAAATGGGTGAAATGGACTTCCGAATTGTTGCATACAGTAATCAGTATGCTGACTACGGAACCTATTATCAAAACCTTGGTGTGGCAAAAAATCCTAAAAACGCAGGCCATAACCAACATTTCGACTTTGCATTTCCATTGAAAGAACTATTATCTCAACAAAAATACTCTTGGATGGCGATCTCTAACAACACAACCTATAACCACAACATGTTGTTACAGGCTCGTTCAAAACCACAATTTGGTCAAATGTCGCAATGGAAAGATATGGATACAGCCATTTTCAAACATCGTTGTGTGCCACAATTAAATGGTCAACTTGGTAATCAAGGTGGTGTTCAAGGTTACGATAATGGAAATGAACCTGTCTTTAATGGCACCATCAAAGCGGCTCCTTTAACACCGACACCTAAACCTGCAGGTGTTAGAGCACCTTTACCAACACCGACACCTAAACCACTGGATAAAGCAGCACCAGTACCAACTCCAAGTCCTACACCATTGACTGTAAAACCCATTGAACCAGAGCCCGTTAATGAACTGCAACTGAAAACACGATAACTTAAACTTAAATTTAGAATTAACTCTTAAAACACTGTTTATATTGATAAATATGATGTAGACTTTAGTTAACCACATACTGCAGGGCTACGATCTAGCCCTGCAGTTTTTAATATAAAGTGTTTAATATGGCAAAAAAATCACTGATATCAATATGCATTGCATTGCTATTATTAGGCTTATCAAAACAGTCTATTGCAGATTGGGTTGCTGACTTTCAACCTCCTGCTGATAGTTCATCACCACTCAAGATTCTGCTTCCAGACGATATAGACATTATCACGCTAACAACATTGGGGGTTGAGTTAGATGGTATTGATATCACCGCTTTATTAACCTTAGACGGTAATAACTTTTTATATACTCCTGTAGAACCACTTAGCTCTGGTCAGCATTCTATCCGATTAGTTGTCTTTGATAATGAAGGCAAAACTAACCCCAAAAATGACTGGTCTTTTACCCTCACTGACTTAGACTTAGCGTCAACCGATGCGCCTGAACAACAAATACAACAAGCTGAAGCATGGATTCGTTCATCTTCATTCGAAGCCGATACCTTGACTGAATTCAGTAACCGAGCTCATCAGCATAATATTGGTTCTGCACCGGATCATTCCATCATCTCAGGAGCAGGTAATGTTCATGGAGCTTTGCAAGGAGAAAATTGGTCTGTCGATGCCCAAGGCAATTATTTAATTCAAAGCGATACCGACTTAGCGTTAACGGGCAATGCCGTTGATTTAGGTGAATACGCCATTTCTGCAAACTATAGTGGTACTTCAGCAACAACAGGCGTAACCCTCGGTCATCATGACATCGGTATAAACTCAATGTTATTTTCTTCTTTCCAGCGTCGTGGCGTTTCAGCACATATTGCCGACAATAATGATCGTATGTCTGCCAATGCCTTTGCATTTCGACCTCAAACACAAGTTGGCGCTAGTGACTTTACTGGTTTATCTGATAGTAATAATCGATTAGAAGGCGTATCAGCCAGCATTAAACCTTTTTCTGAAGATCAAAATGCATTAAAAATTACTGGTCTTTATTATGATGGTGAAGGTGATACTGGAGGCATAGGGATCGGTGGTGAACAAGAGGTATCAACAGGTTCAGGCTATGGTCTAATCCTAGAAAAGAAATTATTAGAAGGCAAATTAGACTTTAGAGCTGAGTACGCGCGAGCGCACTATGATGCTGATGGCAGTGCAGCTTTAGCCCCCGAAGATAATAGCGATGCTATCTCTATGTTGCTCGAAGCTCGTCCCTTTGAAAGCTTAATTCTACTCGACAAATATATGGATATTGTTATTGGCGCCAAGTATGAACGTATTGATACATTTTTTGAAAGTCTTGCTAATCAAGGCATCGCTGCAGATCGCGATGCCATAACTGTCTATAGCAATCTTTATTGGGGAAGTTTTTCTGCCAATTTACAGTTCATCAATGAAACCAATAATGTTGATGACTTAACCAGCAGCCCAACTGATGAATTACAGAATTTCACATGGAGCACCAACTATGCCTTTGACCCTCAAACGGGTTCAAAATCATGGCTAGGTACACCGTATTTAAACTTCTCAGGCTTTGTCTCAACATTACAACGTGAGGATACACCTAGTGGGTACTTAGGTAACGATACAGATAATGCATCCAATTCTATAAGCGTTGGTGGTGGCTCTAGCTACCAAGACTGGTATTGGTCGGCATCACATACTTATGCTTCTTTAGAAGATGACACTAACACCACCAGCGATACAGTAAGTAATTACTCCAGCCTATCTGCAGCATGGACAGTATCTGACAGATTAGAACTAAATAGTGATCTACAATATGGCATCTTTGAAGACCAAGATAATGACACCGAAAGTTATAGTACTAATTTGAATTTTGGTCTGCGCTCAGCGTTGATCAAAAATAAACTAGATTGGAGCCTTACTTATAATTTGAACCTTGCCGCTGGTGACAACGACTCACCAGATAAGCACATTATAAATAGTGAGCTCGGCTGGACAATTCAACAAACTGGCAAAAACCACCCTGGATTGTCTCTTGCACTTAGAGGTTCAATGGAGAAAACGAATGCAAACACAACAAGCACATCAGATGAAACACAATATCAAGTTTTTGCCGTCTTCCGAATTATGGCGCCATATTCTAGTAACTACTAGTATCGTTTTAGCCATTGTTCTAGCTACGTTTACAGGTAGCACTTTTGCTAGTGTAAATTCGGTAACGACGTCTCCTAGTAACATTACTGTACCAGCAAAAGGTATTGCTACTGTCAATGTTACTTGGCTGGTTAATCGAACCGCAGCAGCTACAGCTACGCGTATTGTTTCTTCATCAACGGCCGAGCTACAACTTAATGGCTCAACAATCGCCACCGTGGGTGGAAATATCAGCACAAGCTCTACATTGAATAGCGGCCAAACCGCAACCGTCACATTAACGGAAACAATTACTTTTAACGCAGCATTAGCTCGACGTATTGCTGCAAGTCCAGCAGGTAGTTTGCGTATTATTCGTATCTTTACAGATACGGAACGTGTTGGGACAGGCCTAGTAAATGTGTATACCGGCGCTAGCAACTCTGGTCCATTGGCAGTTAGACGCATCGATCTTGCCTTTGAAAACAGTGCTCGCACCGATGTTGTATACAAACAAGACGTTGTTCATGCCATTGCTGACATTTCTTTCCGTAGTAGCGGCATTTTAAAGGGCGAATGGCGCATCATTGAGCCTAGTGCTAGCTTAGGTAGTAGCGGCGGACGTGTTTTACGCGTTATTCGCCAAAATCTAGTCAGTTCCGGCGAAGGTCGTACTCGTATTGTCAGTCCAGCTTTACCAACACTTAATAATGGCCTGCATTTAGTGTCATTTGTTGTTGAAGACGCAACTATTGAAATCCCGATACTTCGCTATTTTGTATTAGATAATAAAGAGGCATCTTTAGATACAGAGCCTAGTGAGTTGATTATTTTATCGCCCAATGATGGTGTCGGTTTAGATCAAAATACTACCTTCAAATGGCAAAACGTTGCTGGAGCCCAAGCCTATCAAATTGAGATTTTTAACAAAGATGAGACCATTCCTTTAACAGGTAAATTAGTACCTGCCACGGAATCTAAACTGACGTTATCACCACTGTCATTTGATTGGTTAACACCCGGCAACGAATACAGTTGGCGTATCCGTGCATTTGGTGTTGGCGGTAAGTTATTGGCTCAATCTAAGCTTCAATCACTCTACCTGCCGTAACATCTCACCAAGATGCAAAATGAACATCTTGCAGTAACCCTTCTTAATCAAATCTCCGCTGGCGACCAAAAAGCGCTGGCGGATTTTTATCGTCTATTTGAAACACGTTTATATCAATTTATTAAATCTAAATTGAACGATTCCTTTGAAGCCTCCGACATACTTAATGAAGTCTTCCTAGATGTTTGGCGAAAAGCCGACAGCTTTGAAGGCCGCTCTAAAGTATCAACGTGGCTTTTTGGAATTGCCTATTACAAAACGATGGATAGATTGAGAAAGAAGAAACCAGACATGATTGATGACGATATGCTTGATATAGAAGATGATGCACCAACACAGCTAACGTGTTTAGTTAATGCAGAAAACAGTGTTGCCATTCGTTTTTGCCTTGATGCTTTAAAAGGAGCTCATCGTGCAGTTATGGAGCTGTCTTTTTTTGATGATCTATCCTACCGAGAAATAGCTCAAATCGTTGATTGCCCAGAAAATACGGTTAAAACACGTATGTTCCATGCAAAACAAGCCATGAAACAATGCCTAACTAAACGTATGGGAGTTGAATGATCATGGCCGAATCTGATAACAACAATATTGAATCTCTTTTACCTTTTTACGTAAATGGCACCTTGGATAATGATGAAACTGCATTGGTTGAGCAGGCACTTGCGAATCATCCAGAGTTACAACAAGAAGTCCTTTTTTTACAAAATTTACGTGAACATGTTAAACAACAAGAGTTTGATCATTCTCCGGGTGAGCTTGGTTTAAAACGCTTACAAAAAACTATTGCAGCAGAATCGCGTAGCCAACAAAAACAACCATCTTCCACTAACTTCTGGCGCCTGACTACAGTTGCCGCGTGTTTGATGTTGGTTGTACAAACTGTGATCGTTAACTATGAGAGTGAATCACCCTACACTGCCGCTGGTGGCAAAACCACGACCATAGACCAAGGTCAGATAATCAGCGTCACCTTTACACCTAATGTGACTGAACAAGCATTACGTCAATTCTTACTGGAAACCGACGCTCGAATCATTGATGGTCCTTCAGCCCTAGGCATTTATCACTTATCAGTGCCAGACAAGCTCACAGATACCGATATTGTCGCTATCTTTAATACTCGTCCAGATATTATTGAATCGGTTCAAAAGGAACCATAACATGCGTGTTGTGTGGGTATTAATTGCCTGTTTATCATATTTAACGTTGGTTTATGCTGATGATCGAATCACATCAGCAACACAAACATCAAGAAGTGAGACGATCAGCCGTGAGCCAGCAATAACAAGTGATCCAGCTCCAGAAACAACAAGTGAATCTGCTGCTGTATCACGTGAACGCCAACCATCAACACAAACAATTAAATCAGATAGCCCTCGCACTACTTTCGATACAATAAACACGCCATCATCCGTTAACCCCATGTTTACTAGCATAAACTCACGCTGTGCAATACCAGGGGAGCTTATTATCGTTAGCGGTCAAAATTTAACATCACTAAGCCCGGGCAATCTAAGCATCAAGCTTGGAAATAACTATCTAAATTTACAAACAGTAACAACGAGCAATACTCAAATGGTCGTCAAGCTTCCTACCAGTGAAGCGCTTCAACAAAATCATCACTATTCACTTTTTTGGTTCGAACCGCCATTAAAATACAGTGAATTGTCTTTAAAATTACTTATTTGTAGCGAAAAAACTATAACTAGCAATATAAAAAACGATCAAGATCGTGAGTTAGGTCAATTGCTGATCTTAAGCAAACAAAAACAGCTAGCTCAGATAAAACACTACTTAACAAAACAAAGTATAGCGATCCAACAAGAACAAGAACTCAGCAGCCTCAAGCAGATCTTGCTAACGATCGCTGTTGAGGAAAAAAACATTTCCGAGACTTTTAATGATCTTCAACAACGCTTCCCTGAAGCTACTATTGATTTCAATACACATTATCAAGCAACAGCAAATCCTCGACTTTATGCCTCAGAAAAGATTGCTTGGTCTCCACATAAGCAACCGTGTCAGCTAACAACACATCTCAAAATAGGCATCATTGATGGTTTAATCAACACAATGCATCCGGCACTGAGTGATCAAGTTATTACTGTGAATAATTTTGTGGATGAGTCCGACTTAACTGAACAACAGCATGGAACCGCCATTGCTGTTATTTTGGCAGGCGACAAAAAAGAGCTAGGTTATCAGGGTTTATTAACGGGTAGTACACTACTAAATGCATCCGTTTTACATCAAAGACAAGATCAATTAATTGCTAATACTGATGCGATTGTTGCTGCCATTGATTGGCTAATAGGTGAGAAAGTTCGCCTTGTTAATATATCGCTATCCTCACCCAATCAAAATCGGATCTTAAAAAACATCCTCTCAACAGCAATTAACAGTGGCTTAATCGTATTTTCTGCTGCTGGTAACAATGGCAAAAATGCCCAAGAATCCTATCCCGCAGCCTACGAAGGTGTCTTTGCAATCACGGCTATTGATGCTGTAAATAGAATTTACTCAGACGCCAATCAAGGTAGCTATATAGATTTTTCAGCACCAGGCGTCGATCTTTGGCTAGTTGAAAATACTGATCATGGTCATTATGGTTCGGGCACGTCTTTCGCCTCACCCTATGCTTTGGCAGTAGCCGCTCTTTTCTTAAATCAAAATCCGTCTTTATCGGCAACAGTGTTATATAACGCGATGAAATCGAATATAATCGATCTTGGTGAGACAGGAAAAGATAATGTGTTTGGCTGGGGATTGGTACAAACACCAAAAGGATTGTGTGCTAACCCAAGGGAATCGAACTAAAAGAAAA
The DNA here is from genome assembly GCA_041600795.1 of Methylophagaceae bacterium. Lineage (GTDB taxonomy): Bacteria > Pseudomonadota > Gammaproteobacteria > Nitrosococcales > Methylophagaceae. Next base: position 8,121 of record JBFIJJ010000115.1, read on the forward strand.
AATGGCGGAGCGGACGGGACTCGAACCCGCGACCTCCGGCGTGACAGGCCAGCATTCTAACCAGCTGAACTACCGCTCCACACCAACTTGTAGGGTGAGTTCAGCACCCAACAAGAAGCGAGAGAATACAGTAATTAGC